>JAYSVZ010000757.1:0-3184 GCA_043718305.1 Planctomycetota bacterium
GCGTTGGGCCGATAGCTGAGCAGGCTGGTCCCGAGCTTCTCCGGATTCACGTCAAAGAAGAGCCGGAAGTCGCTGCTGGGCACGGTGTTGGTGGCAGAGTATTTGACGACCGCGTGGTCCTCATCCGGACGTTCGACCGAGACGGTATGCGAGGGGCTATAGACGTTGCGGATCGAGATCGTCGAGTCGATGGCGACCTGCACATCGAGCTTCTCCAACGGCTTCGAGGTGTACTTGGCGGCCCCCAGCGGGAACAGGAAATCGGTCGTCCCCTGGTCCTTCCGCAGGAGTTGGTTGTAGTGCAGCGTCACCGTTCGCGTCTGGCCCGCCGGGACCGGGAAGACGCTGGTTTGAAACAGCCCCTGGCCCATCCATTCGAGGAGCGCTGGGTCTTTCGAGGACCGGACGATCGCCTCGTATCGAGCGCGGGCGTCCTCTTTAGAGAGCAACTGAGCCGGGTATTCCTGGCCATCGACCATCAGCGTCAACTTGTCGATGGCCCCATCATACGGCAGCGGGAAGACGAACTGCGCCTCGAGTTGCCGTGAACCGGTGTTCAGGAAAGTCTGTGAGACCTGGACTTGGGCGACTTGATCCTTGAGCCGGGCTTGGATCGAGAGTTCCTTCACCTGGCACGTCATCACCGACGGATCGGGTGTTGGCATCGGCCACGGTCGCGGCATGCGGTGCGAGTGATCATGGCTAATCAGGAACCCTTGTGCCCACGCTGCCGGGGCCATTGCCAAGAGCATCCATCCGACGCAAATTGCCAAAAGTCGTTGCATGATGATCCCTCTGCGACCTGAGCGGCCCCGACAAAAACGGAGTCCGCATCGTTTGACGCATAAGGGGCAGCCAGCATTGCAACGTTCCGTAAAAATTTATCCGAGAGTGCCGAAAACCGAGATTACTTCACGGGCAAGAGACTGGCTGTTTGTTCACTTCCCGCTGAGTGATGTCGCTCTTCAAGTGGGATCCCGGTCGCAGCCGTCAGGTTCGCAGCAGACTGGGCGAGTTCATTGAGCAGGTCGAGGTGGGCTCGCTGACTCTGGATGAGGCTGGCTCGGGCTTGGACGACTCGGACGATATCGACTTCGCCCTCTAAGAACCGTTGCTCCAGGCTTTGCAGCTCTTGAGGCAGATTGGCCGGACCGGTGTCTGCAGCGTCTTCGGTCAACGCGGCAAGGGCTTGTGTGTAGCGTTCCCAGGCCGCTTCGGCTTCCAATCCAGCGCGGCGCTGCAACTGCTGCCAACTGGTGACACGCTGGTTGAGTTCCGCGATGCGCTGCTGTTCGAGCGGCTGTCCCGAATTGATGACGGGCAGGTCCATCTGGGCTCGTAGCCCGAGAAAGGTGGTCCCATCGGCTCCGCGTTGATAGTACGGGCCAACTTGCAGGTCGGGCGTTCGCCCAGCATGGGCCAGACACATCCCAGCTCGGGCAGCGTCAACATCCGCCTGAGCAGCCATGACATCGGGACGGGACCAAGCACGGCCGGTGATGTCAGTGGCAATGGAATCATTCGCGCCCTGCGATGAGGGCGCCTTCCATGTCAATGATTGCAATTCACCGTTCAGCGTCAGCGGAGCGTCAGGGGACATTCCCAGTTGGCGTTTCAGATCGCGGAGTGCGGTGTCGTGATTGGCCTTGGCCAGTCGCATCTGCTGTTGAGTTGATCGGGCGTCGACACGCACGATGGCCACATCCGCAGCGGAAGCCTGCCCGGCTTCAAGCTGCTTCTCCAGGGTTCGCAGCAGTCGTTGGTTGTTCTCATGGTTGGCCTGGGCAAGTTCGTGGATGCCTCGCATGTAGAGCACATTGAAGTACAGCCGCTCGGTCTGAGCCACGTTCAGCAGTTCGGCCTGATGGATGTTCCAGCGGATACTGTTCAGCGTCGAGCCAGCCCCTTCCTCACGGAACTGCTGCTGGTGAGCCAACTGGATCGTCTGCATTAGAAGGACATAGTGGGACGTCGATCCCGGTCCGCCGACCTTGGCGTCTTGCCACGGAGTGACCTGGACCTGCACAGATGGATTAAACGGGTAAGTCTGCGAAACCCCGAGAGCTGCGGAGCCGACGGCGTCGTTCTGGCGGATGGCAATGAGATCGGGATTCTGAGCCAGGCTGAGCGAGATGCATTGGGGCAGCGAGGTGCGGCTCTGATGAGTGGCCTCAGCCGATGCCAGTTCGATCTCTGGGGCGGAGTCGGGAGCCAACTGTCGACTGGGTGAATGTCTCGTGATCGCAGACGATTGATACGTGTCTGAATGGGGAGCCTCAACCCGTGCCGTCTCTGCCGACCGGCAGCCACAATAGAGGAGCAGGAGGGCGGAGGGCCAACTCAGAAATTTCGCCTGCGTTAGCATGGAGGGGGGAGTCTCTCGGGCCGCTCGGGAGGTGCGTCAGCCGCGAGTCCGGTTGTGCCTCGGAATCGGCTTTCCACACCTGCACCTTGAATCGGCGTGCTACCGACTCTGCCCGAAGTGCAACGAGTCCGGATGAGGCCGAGTTCCTCCGAAGTGTCCCGACGTGCCGCTTGTGCGTGACATGAGTGTCCCCCGCAAGAGGCAAACGGCGGTGAGTTTGCCGACGATGCCGACAGTGATGCACCAATCGTGTGATCCCTTCTTCCGCCCCCGCCTCCTCGGATCGCCCCAGGCACTCCGCGCGTAGTTCCGCGCGTTCGACCAGTGCAGCGGGTCGCGATGAAGCCTCGCAGGACCGGGTTTCCTGCTTACTTTAGCCAAGTGGCATTCATGCGTTTTCGCAGGCCTCGCCCCAAAAGACTCGATCCGGAGATGATAAAACCACCAGCGAAGTACACGATGAAGCCGGTGGCCAGTCCAACGACAATCAAACCAATCCCGCCGAGGAGGATCATGGCTCCAAGCACAACATCGGCGACGCCATCCCAGCGACCGGGCTCGCCGGAATTCTCCTCACGCGACTTCTCCACCTTCAACAGATGTTTACGGATTTCTTCGTCTGACATCGACTCAATATTCTCTTGAGACATCGGTTCAGATTCCAAGACTGGGAGTGGGGAGGCACAAGATTAGGTTACCGACTCTCACAATCGAGTCTCCACGCGTGGAAGTGAGGCCTCCCCACTCCCAGTCTTGGAATCTGAACCGATGTCTCAAGAGAATATTGAGTCGATGTCAGACGAAGAAATCCGTAAACAT
>JAYSVZ010000758.1:0-9649 GCA_043718305.1 Planctomycetota bacterium
CCAAAGTCCTCGCCCAATGCACCGCCGAAACGACAACCGCCGAGCCCCTCCAAACCGCCGCCTGAGAACCGATACTGACTTCCTGGGCTGTCTACTTAGTCGCCACCGTGTGCGCGTACTTCTCGCCAATGTCCAACGCGTTCTTGTCAAACCACGCGAAGTCACCCAACTGGGTGTCAGCATCCCCGAAGCTGTACGCCGTTGTCTCCCCCGCCCGGCAGGCGTACTCCCACTGCGCTTCAGTCGGCAACGCGTACTTCCAACCCGTCGGCAACCGTCCGGCTTTACGTTCAATCTCCGTCAACTTCGCACAGAACAACTCCGCTTCCGTGTGATTGATATACGACGCCGGAAAACTCGCCCCCGCTTTGTAATAATCCGTATCGCCATGCTCGACCCAGGGTGTCGTGCCCATGATCGCCGTGTACTGAGCTTGCGTGGTCTCCGTCTGCGCCAGCCAGAACCCACTGCTCAGCGTCACCTCGACGGGAGCCTCATTATCCGTCGCCCCCGGTGTCCCCATCGTAAACGCCCCCGCCGGGGCCCAGACGTATTTCTGCTTAACGCCGCCGGGAAGCGTGATCTCCCGGGATGGAACAATCGCCTCGCGGCGTTCTACAAGATAGTTTCGAATGATCGGCATTTCGACGAACACGCATTCCGAGGAAAGGACAACCCGTGTCTCGGATGTCCAGGGGATTCGATGTGCCCTGAAGGATTCTGATGCCGCTTCTGGACGGAGTCCCTCTGCGATCGATTGGTCACTGCTCGGCCCATCTCGTAACTGACTGCGTTCGATCCAAAACTTGTTGGGTACTGTGGCCGCCATCTTGCAATATAGATCACTTGCCCAGACTTGGTGCAGGTCGAATGTATCTCGAAGCCGAGAGTTGTGAAGATCCAACGAGAGTTGAGAGTCCGCAGGACGGCGGAGGCAGGTGTTCACGACTGCAGCCCCACGGAGTCCCGATGAAATTGCCGACTGAACCCCTTGGGACGAGAGTGGATCAATGGCTAGGCCAGACTCACCGACACAGATCCAACCGTTTCCGGCAGAACATTGAGCCACATAAGGGGTCGCATCGCAGCAGTGAACGGAACCACGTTGCTTCGAAACGAATCGTTGGGAAAACAGGTTCGACGAATGGATGATCTCGTCATACAACTTTTCGATTCTTACTTGTGAGTCTTTTGGACATTGCTTGACGTTGGTTGAGGTGTGGCTGATTTTCCGCCGAAACTGTTCCAGATCGAGGAAGATGGCGATGTTCGCGACACCGCCCGGGAGCGGAGCTCCCCAAAGCCAGAAGTCGGAACCGGCTTCGACTCGCGTGTCATGATCTCCCGCCCCCCCCTGCCAATAAGCGTACATTGCCACCGTCTGAGTCGATAATCGGTGCCGGTCAAGAGGAAGCCACCCCCGCCTTCCACTGGCATCTACCACATGGCGAGACACGATCCGATGGAGTTCACCTCCTGCTCGGATGGGAACGATCCATCGACCGTCGATCCCCTGCTTCGCCGGGAGGGCGTGTGCGGGCTGCCAGACGTGGACACCCGCCTGCCGGGCGGCATCCAGCAAGATCGAATCGAATTGTCCTCGATCAACTTGGAATCCCGGAGACTTCTCCGGAGACGGGCGAAGTTCGAGATTTCCGCCCCAGAAGATGTGCGCTGAGCGATATCGACCAAATCCAGTCGATTCCATTTGCTCTGCGCAACCCAACTCCTCCAGAAGTGGAATTATGCTCGGCGGCAGTGATTCCCCGATATGTGGTCGTGGAAAGGAGTGGCTCTCCACTAGCATCGTCCGGTGTCCCAGCCGAGCCAGAACCTGTGCGGTTGCCGATCCGGATGGACCTCCACCGATGACACAGACATCACACTCCTGGTCAGGTTTCACGGGGCTTTTCCGAAGTAGCCGGGACAATCCCGCTGCAGTCGAACATAGGCCTGTAAACAGTATTCAAGCCAGCCTCGAATGTAATCACACGCCGGTCGTCCCTGCTGGAGAACTTCGTGATGACACCCTCCGCCGCACAGATAACGTGCCCAGCAACCGTTGCATGGCTCTTGAAAGTGAACGTGGCGGTCATGCAACCACTCGGCCTGACGCGCGGGATCGACTCCTGCATGAATATCGCCCATTTCGCCAGCGGAGTCTTCGACAAAGCGATGGCAGGCGTACAGCTTTCCTTCAGCGGAAACTCCCATGTATCCCGCTCCGGCTCCGCACGGGTACGGGCGATGAGTCCCATGATGCAACTCACGGATGGCGTTCACCACGTTGGTAAAAGGATATCGGTGCCCCTTCCTCACGTGGCATTCAAAGGACTGACCACACTCAATCATCTGGTGGAGCATGGTCTGCAGGTGCTCCGACTGCATCTGTCCTTGTCCGTTCGGTGCCGCGAGCAGGGGAGAGAAGCCCACGCTGTGAAATCCCATGTCGACAAATTCATCCAGCGTACGACTCAGCTCCAGGTTCAGCGGTGTGACCGTCACACGGGCTGAAATCTGCATGCTCCGCTGTCTGAGTAACAAAGGACGGACTCTTGCGATGATTTGCTCATAACTCCCACGCCCGCCTTTGAAGGGGCGGAGTTGATCGTGTGTACTCCCCACCCCGTCGAGGCTGACGGTCACGGCAAACCCATGGTGTTCAAAGAATGCTCCGTCCTCCTCCGTGAGCAAAGTCCCGTTAGTGGTGATCGACAGCCCGAGTATGACTCCCCGATCGGTCGCCCGTTGGACGGCGTATCTGGTCACCTCATACAACACGTCTCGATTGGAGAGCGGCTCCCCGCCCAGAAATGACAGATTCACGCGGTCTCCCGCCGAAGCGCTGCTTAACAATCTGTCGACAGCCAACTGGGCCACAGCGGCTGACATGTGCCGGGAATCACCCCCAAAGCTCCCTCCTTCGGCGTAGCAGTAGCTACAGCCCAGGTTGCACTTTTGAGCGATTGCCAGGGACAGGGCTCGCAGTGGCATCGAGGTCGGCGGAAGATCCGTGATTTCGCTTGGCGAGCCGATATCCAAACCGTCCAAAACCTCCTGATCGACTCCGTCGCGGTCGAATGCATCAGCAATCTCGGCAGACAGGGAGTAGATCCGTGAACGATCGACAACCAGTAAGCTGGGAACTCCATCGACATCGAACCGATGCCAATCGGGCGAGTCGCTAAATCCCGTGGGTGCGGCGTCTACAGGAGATCGAGCGGAAAGGACCGGAAGCTGGAAAATCACGAGACCATCTCCTGCGGTGAATTCATTCCGAGTCTTTGCCGCCAACGATGAACTTCAATTGGGCTTCCCAATCCTGATACAATTCATCGTAGCTCACATGGTTTGCCGATGAGAATCCGCCAGCATCCGGCTGATACGGGGTTCCGGCGGAACGGTTCTTCTGCATCCAGTCTTGTCCATTCCCGGTGTTGTCGACATTGACAAAATCAGGTCGACTCGCAGCCCAGTAATAACACCCACATTCGCGATAATCGGCCTGCCAGGGAGAGCAGAGGCTTTGTGTCAGTGCTCCTGGTTCGACCACCGCCTCCGAGAACGTACCACCCTCAAAGACGGGGCGGACTTTCAATGCAACGTTCACGAATTGATCGGGTTCCAGTTCGAATCGGCAATCGACCGTGGTCCCTTGGAAAGCGAAAATTTCTGCCAGTGCATTCCCCAGCTCCAGTGCCGTCGTGCGATTGGTCGACTGTGTCGGGGTGGTGATAAACCCTTCGAGCGATTTTCCGTTGACGCTGGCCAATCGGGCGAATACGAGAATCCCTGCCAGTGCAGCGGCACTTCCTGGCTCGACTCCCAACACGCGATGTCCAGCTTCTCTGACACCTGCCTCGTGCAGTTCGATTCCCTCGAAAAGATTCTTCCAGATGTTGCGGAAGTCAAACTCCAGTCCGGGAAAGCAGTTGGAGATTGCGGTGTCGACCAAAACCGAAGGGGGATTCCCTCGCGCCCGATGCATGTACTGGGCCGTCAGATTTGTGGGTTGAATACCTTGCATGGAAATCTCTCCGTTGGTGGTTTGAGTGTGGCTCGTGAACGGTTGTTGCGGCTCTAAGTGAGGGAAGCAATCCACTCCCTGATGACCTGCAAGCCATCCTTGTTCGAGTTGGCATCGCGGTATCCATTCGTGCCTGTCAGTTCACGATTCATGCGGTGAGCGGGATTGCTGACGATCAAGAGGAATGGTGACGCACCGGGGTCGCCGCGCACGATCAGTTTTTGTCCGAGAAATGGTGCTGCTGGTCCGGAAATTCCTTGTACGACTCCAGTTTCAATGTGTGTGAGTACCTGATCTGAATCGGCGAATACGGAGCTGAGTGGCGGCCCGGCTGCTGTGGTGATGCTCCCATGAAAGAACGCACCGAACTGGAGAGCCCCAATCATGAGGACCATGGCATCTCGCGGAGTATCTCCGGACGGAGCACTGGGACGAAATCGTTCCACGGCGAACAGCAGTTTTGCACGCTGGCGGCGGGTCAGTGCCAGAAGGTCGCCATCGGCTCCCCGCATCAGAGCGGGCATCTGTCGCATGCCCGGAGACTGGGTTGTCCCTGGATTTCCGTAATTGGCGGCTTCGTCCCAGGCACGCACCGCTCCGGCAATTCGAGTGAGTGCTTGGTGTGCAGCAACTCGCTCCGGTGAATTCGCCGGTGCTTTCAACGACGCCAGACTCGTGAGCAACTGCTGATGAACTCCAACTGTGGTGGAATAATCCAGTGCTGTACCGAAGGCACCTTGTGCGGCACGTTCCCAGAATGGAAAGGATTGGTTCTGTTCAGGCAGCCCGATCGCACGGACGGTCTCAAGGGCGCGGCGAACAATCTCAATGACTTCATCGGCGGTGACGTCCGTCACGTCCGGACCGTGCAAAACTTGCTCCAGGTCATCGGCCACGGTTCGGACCGGAAGACTGTCGGGAGCAAAATCCGGGGGGCCAGATGCGATCCGAGCGTGAGCGGTCAGTGTACGACCATTGGCAGTCAGCGTCACGGAGACAATGCCGTCACAGGAATCATCAAGATACCCCAAATTCCTTCTTTGGGGAGGGTTAGTCGTGGCGTAGATCCCCCCGGGAGCCGTCGAAAGTCGGGCGCGCGGTGCTGGCGATGTCGGGTCAGGAGCCCCATCATTGTAGCTATCCCAGGTTCCATTGGTCGGATCATACACGTTACGATCCGCGTTGATATTGGCATCAACGCGATGGCCAAACACCTTCCCGGTGGCTGGCGTAAACCGCAGCCGAATTTCGGGAAACTCCCCTGTCGGTCGGATATAACGCACTGACCCGAGAGTCATGGAACGCGACATCCTTAAGTTGTCTGCCCGCCCGAGCAATTCGTGTCGGCTGTGATCGCTGAAGTCAACGACAGCGGCCTCGATGCGGTCTCCAGCTTGGCCCGTGCGACGATAAGCCTTGAGGTTGGCCACTCGCACGGTCCACTTCAACGAGGATGCATCCAGTCCGAGAATTCCCAGTTCGCGATTCGTGAGTGGACGGAGTTCACCGGTGTCGTCGAACACTCCCCAGACCTCGAGGAAGGGGCAGACTGGTTTCACTCGCCCGACCGAGTCCTTGAACCTCACGTCGGCGGGCGTCACGACACCAGCGATGGTGCTGTCCTGTTCATTGACGATCAGCGTTTCCGCCGGATGAATCTGTCGGTAAGACTGCCCCTCGACCACATCCAACGTATAACTCTGCATCGGCTGAGTTGAGGAGCCCATTCGGGCCAAAGCCAATGAGGGCAGCAAACGGATCTCAGTGATGGCTTGGATTGGAGCGTCCACTGGCCGATTGGCAGGGCAGTCGTCGGCGATCCATACCTTGATTTTATTCCTGTATTCTTCGCTGAGCGGATTCCGATTCGCGGGCATCCCGCCATTGGGACCGAGGACATTCAGCAGCTGCGAGTTCGAGGCCGTCCCGATGAACGGAGCCCCATTGATGGTCGCCGACTTTAGTTCCGCCAGCGGCAAGTTCCAGAATCGCCCTTGCCCCGCGTGCTGCTGGTAAGGATGCCCCGCACCAGCACCCCATTCCAGTATTTCGCGGACCAAGTCAAACGTCGTCCGAGACGTACTTCCGGATTGACGCATGGTCGATTCGAGGATCTTACGCCGATCGACCTCCTGCATGTACCGAAGCACCTGCCGTTCCTCGGGGTTCGTGACGGTGGGGGTGAGTTGATCCACCAGTACGACAGCCTCATGGAACCACGTTTGCAGGAGTTGTGGCCAGGGGGTGCGGTTTCCCGTGACCAGCAAAGAGTCGACTGTAACCTCGGAGGGCAACTTCACTGGCAAGTTGAATGGAATCGCGGCTGCACCGGTTCCCCCAATGGTTCGCTTGTGCCCTGCCAGGAATTTCCCGAGTAACTTCAGGTGGTACATCTCGGTGATGCACCACGCCACAAGAAAGTCACGGTCGTCGGGTGCGGAATTCAAATACTGATCAAGTGACCCGAGAAGTATCCAATACCTCAGTTCCGCCAGCCGGGCGCGCAGGCGAGCATCCGGATGGGAGATCGTGCTGGCATCACCATCAGAGTTCTGCACGATAATCGTCGCACCGGTCGGAACATCGCCCACACCAGTCGTAGGCTCCGCACCAGTCCCCGTGTCCCCGTAGAGGCTCTTAAACGCTGCGACGAATCGGACGAAGTGCGATTTCTCAGAAGAGGCCGTGCTGGACGGCCCTTCTCCCTGGAGAGAAATATCCCGTAATGCATTGAGGGCGTTTAGACGATCCCGGGGGGCAAAGACACGAAACTCTGTATCACGTTCGCTACGATCCCACGCGAGATCGGTTCCCTGACGCATCAAGAAGGGATTGACGCTCCCTGACTGAAAATCGCTGTCTGCCAGATGCATCCCCGTCCGCCCGCCATACGCAGAGCCGGCCTTGGGGTCGACCGCTATGGTGTCGGCCAATGCCCTGACTGTCTGATCCCAGGCACCCGCCTGGAGAGCCTCTGCCCGCTCCTTCAGCACCGCCTCATTGCCGAAGACCACACCCAGCAATGCATAGAGCAGCCCGACCTTCTTAATCATATTCGCATGAGTGGTGCCCGCCAGATTTTCGATAAAAGGATAGAGTGGTTCGACCTGAGCCGCATTGCCCGGGGATTCCGCGACGATGTACTTGGCGAGCGCGGTCTTGGAAAGTTTCTCGAACAGCAGATCGAATGGCACGATCGGATCAGTGGTAATGTCTTGGCGATCGGATCGGCGTACCGTGGGTTTCGTCCCGATCAACAGAAGCAGGTTCTGCACTGTCATCAGGTGCGACATCTCTTCGACAGCAATTCCCACCAGTGTTTCTCTGGCGGCCCCCACATCACCCCCGCCATGAATCGAATAGGCTGAGTAGAGATACTGCGCCAGCAGCGCATGCTCGATCCCAGCGGCGAGTTGCAATAGATGCTCGGCCTTTTTGTGCGCAGTCGGAAAACCACTGAGGTCCGGAACCTCAATGTCACCCACCCCAATCGCGAATGCAGAGACTACACTCGTCGCCTCGTCTGTCGATCTGGGCGACTTGGGCGACTTTCGTGTCGCGAAGATATCCAGAAGCCCCTGTGGATCACTCGTTCTGAGCTGACTGGGACTGAGTTGAACCCATTTCTTTCGCTTTGACATACGACACCTGTTCCTGCGAATCGCACTTCAATAGGAGGGCTGGAGTTTGTGAGGGCTTTCAACATTCCAGGGCCAACATCTGGAAGTCTATCCACGTGGTCCAACCCTTGACTTGGTCAAACCTGACTTGAAGATGTCCTCGGCAATTGCCAATCCTAGTGGCACACCACCAATGTTCTTCGACAGGTCTGGCATGCCCTTCTTGTCGAGAAAGAATGCGTCAAAGAACCAGTGAACGCCCAAGTAGACTCTGCTCAACCCGTTTTCTTCGACCATCTGCCAGAGCCCGTCGGCGAAACGACGAACGTGCCGCGGACGAATTGCCCCGGAGTTGTCACTGTTGACTCCGTTGTACTCCTCAGACACGAAAGTCAGGTCTTTGAACAGGCTGTCCGGCTTCGTCGAACCAGGTTTCGTGCCATAAAAGAGACGGGTGATCTGGAATGCTGCGGCACCGAATGACGCATGACCAGAGGGGTAGGCGGGAAACGGGGGAGTGAAGTTCTTCGCGGTTGAGTTGGTATTGGGAGCCCCGAGTGGAAGCCATTGCGGATCGCAATTCTGAAATGAGTTATCAGATCCCACCCCCGTCGGCCCCATTGACTCGTCGTGCTCACGAATTCCCAGAACAGGTCGCCATACATCGTGGATGTACTTCTGGTCCCATGCGAGGATTCCGGCATCCGCCATTGCGACATTGATCAGAGCAAACAGCCTCGCATTCTGCGCGGTAGTGTTGCCCTGCGACTTAGCCACCTCACGAACGATTTGATTGTAGAGTCGCGGTGGTGTTCCCAGCCCATTGGCGCCGTCGTACCCCCAGTAGACCCCAATGACAGTCTCTGCGGGAGTCCTCGGAGATGCCCCCTGTGGTAATGTGCCCATTAGCTGAGGAGCAATACCCTTCTCTCGGACTTGCTCAATCGCTCGAAGATAGTCTGCGTCACCCAGCTTGGGAGGGGCGTCCAGTTCATGCCGTTTTGTCACAGCGAAGCACTTCGACTTCGCCCCGTAGAATGGGGCATGAAATCCTTGCAATGGATTGTCGGGATCGGGACGATGCGCGCCACGCCCAACGGACGACGAGTATCCGTTATCGCTTGCGTCTGGATCATCCTTGCGGTCACTCAGTAAGGCTGTTGCCACTGCCAACCCGAATGCGTGTCCAGCTGACACACCCGGCTCTTGGATCCCCGCCTCGGCATGCTTTCGATCGAAGTACTGTTTCTGACTGGGAAACAGCTTGGACAGGGTCGCATGTGCCGCAGCTGCGACCGCTGCCAGCGTCGAGGAGTTCGCGGGAGGTGTCGGCAATCCCGAGAGATACGTCGGATAAGCGGGCGAGTTCTTCTTCCCGGAGGTTCCAAAGAATGCGTCGTGCATCGCCAAATGGACGATCCCGAGGGCGCGCGCGCTGAGGGTTTGGTCCAGTCTGCTCCCCCTTCTCATTGCTATGACTGACGCGATTTGCCTCAAGTGCAACATCATTCCAGAAGAGAATGGGGTCCATCGGATAGTCCTTGAGAAGAGTTCGACAGAGTTCGTTAGCATCGACTCAAAGTCGAAGCCCTGCGGATATCAAGAATTTTACTGACCGGAAATCCTCCGCCATGACCTGAACAGGTCATTTTTCCAAAAAAGGCAGAAACTCAGGGGGATCACTCGTACGACGGGTGTCGAGTTGAAAGAACGCTGCCCATCAATGCAATGGCCTCGATGCTCGTCTTGCAAGCCGGTTCACATCTCTCTCCACCCTCAGAATGCGTTTTTGACCCCTGTCGGTGACACGGGTGATGTCCCTTCCCTGCATGCCACTTTGAATCATGCCGCTGGCTCGGTCGTCTCTGAGAGGGAATGTCATTCTGGATCAGGAACCTGTCAACAGGAGTAGTCATGTCAGATGAAGAGAACCATTGGGGCATTTCTATCATGTCATGGAACAGAGTTATCCACAGGCTCGACGATTATCACTGGGGTGTTA
>JAYSVZ010000759.1:0-9624 GCA_043718305.1 Planctomycetota bacterium
CCTCCCACACGGCATCGTGATCGTGACCGGGCCGACCGGTTCCGGCAAATCGACGACGCTCTACAGTGCCTTGAACGAGGTCAAGAACGAGACGCTGAAGATCATCACGGTGGAAGACCCGGTCGAATACCAGCAGCCGGGCATCTGCCAGATCCAGACGCACACGAAGATCGGCCTGACGTTCGCGGCCGCGCTGCGGTCGATTTTGCGGCACGACCCGGACGTGATCCTGATCGGAGAAATGCGCGACCTCGAGACCGCCGAGGCGGCGATCCAGGCCTCGCTGACGGGCCACTTGGTGTTCAGCACGCTGCACACGAACGACGCTCCCGGCTCGTTTACGCGGCTGGTCGATATGGGGGTTGAACCGTATCTCGTGGCGAGTACGCTCGAAGGGATCCTCGCCCAACGCCTGATTCGCCGTCTGTGCAAGGCGTGCAAGGCCCCGTTCATCCCCGAAGCACGAGATCTCCCGAGCGACTTCCCGGCGATGGCGGGCCAGACGATCTACAAGCCCGTCGGCTGTCGGCAATGCCGCGAGATCGGCTACAGCGGTCGAGCGGGGGTCTACGAGTTGTTGATTACGGACACTGAAACCCGCCGTCTCTGTACGATCGGGGCGAGTACCGGCACGATCCGCGAACACGCCCTCAAGGCTGGGATGCAAACCCTCCGACAGTCGGGCTACCAGCGCGTCCTGCGCGGCGAAACAACGCTCGAAGAGGTCCAGCGGATCACCCGCGGCGACCTGGGGTAGTCAACATCCCTGGCCCGCATTGTCGCCTTTCGCTCCGAGGCGGTCAGTCTTTGAGATTGTCGGCGACTTTTCCAAAGTCGCCAGCCGGGGTGATGACGCAGTGATGGTGAGGTTATTAGGCGAGCGGCAAGAAAGAATCGACCGTAGCGGAACTCGTCAGAGTTTCGCCGCCGACCGCGAGACTCATGCCGTCGAAAGTCTGACGACTTCCGCTACGGTCACGTTTCATCTGCCGCTCGCCTGAGAGCCAAGCTTCAGCGAAGAACGGGTCGATTTGTGAGTAGGACGTTCACTGTGGTTCATTCGGCTTGCTGCGCTGCCCGGGCGATTTCGGAGAAATCGCCGACAATCTCAAAGTCTGGCAGCCTCGCAGCGAAAGGCGACAATGCGGCTGACGCCGGATGCTGGCCCAAGGTATTATGTGGGCTGACAACCCACTGCCTACAGCCGGTTCCCATGATTCCACCTCGCGATCCACGCAAATCGAAACCCGGACCTCGCAAAGTCCCCGTCGGCAACCCGGCAGCCAAGCGACGATCAGTTCCAGCTGATGTCCGTCAGCAGAAGGCCGATGAGCAGAAGGTCTGCGGGCTGCATGCGTGTATGGGTCTGTTTGAGAAGCGCCCGGGCGACATCATTCGGGTCTATCTGACCGAGGACCGGTCGCGGCGTGTGCCCGAGCTATTGAGGTGGTGTGCCCAGAACCGGCGAGCCTACAACGTCATTCTGGCCGACAATCTGGAGCGGCTCTCGGGGTCGAGCCACCACGAGGGGATTATGCTTCTCGCCCGCCGCGAGGTGGTCTGGTCCGACCAGTCATTCTTGGAAGCCCTTCAGTCCGGAACGCTGACCGGCCCCCTCCTCTATCTCGATGGCGTGCAGAACCCACACAACCTGGGAGCACTCCTTCGGACCGCAGCTCACTTCGGCGTGGCCGCCATCCTGGGCCAGGCGGGGAACCTTCCCGAGGTCTCTGCGGCCTCCGCCCGTGTGGCAGAAGGGGGGGCCGAATTTGTTCCGGTGATTGCTCTGAACTCTCCCGAGGAAACGCTCGCCGCTCTCCAGACGACGGGCTACACGATCTTGGCCACATCAAGCCACCAAGGGCGGACGATCTACGAAGAACAGCTCGGCCCGAAGACGCTGTTCATTCTCGGTGGCGAACTCAAGGGCGTGAGCGAAGAACTCCTGGAAGGGGCTGACCGGTGCATCCAGATCACCGGCAGCGGGCGCGTCGAGAGCTTGAACGTCTCCGTCGCGGGGGCCGTGTTACTGAGTGAATGGTGGCGGAAGCGAACACTGACCGGCGAGTGAACGGGACTACTCGAGCGGGTTCTCTTTGACAAACTCATCCATGCGGCGTTTCATCTCGTCGGGAGCGACATCTTCGACATGCGTTGAGACCGTCCACACGTGACCGAACGGGTCGGTCAACATTCCGGAGCGATCCCCGTAAAACTGGTCGACAACGGGCCGGACCAGTTTCGCTCCGACAGTCAGAGCCTGGATAAACACCTCCTCCGCATCGGGGACATAGAGCATCAGGCTCACCGGCGAACCCCCTAACGATTGGGGGCTGGGGAACCCCATGTCAATGAACTCTTCCGAGAGCATCACGCGGGAGTCGCCAATCTGAATCTCGGCGTGCCCAATCACACCGGGCGCTGTCTCCAACCGCATCAACTCCACAGCTCCAAAGGCGGCTTCATAAAACTTGATCGCCTCCGCCGCACCTCGAACCACGAGGTACGGGGTGATGGAGTGGCATCCAGTCGGGATGGGGGAAGTCATGGGAAGCTCCTGAGTCATTGAGGTTCAGTTTGTAGATCTGGAAAGTATGACGTGTAAAGTCTGGTGTCAAAGTCACTCGCCGGCAGCCCTTCCACAATCGCCACTCGCAGGTCCATCACGTTGGTATGCGTGGGACCGGTCTTGAGCAGACCGCCCATTCGATCGAAAAATTCGTAGCTGTTGTGCTGGTTCAGAAAAGTCTCTATCGAAAGCCCGAGTGCCTGGGCTTGATCGAGGCCCTGGCGATCAGCAAAGGCTCCCGCCGCATCGGTCGGGCCATCTTCGCCGTCAGTCCCGCCGGAGAGGATCGTGATCCCTTGCCCCTGGGTCGGCATTGAGTCGAACGCGTAGAGGGCTGCCAGGGCGAGTTCTTGATTGCGGCCCCCTTTTTGCGGACCCGGGAACGGGGTCACATGGACGATCGGCTCGCCACCACTGAGCAAGCAGATCGGGCGGGCGAGGCGGGCTTGCCTGTCCAGGCACGCTTGAGCGAATTCGCGGCCTACATCGCGGGCCTCTCCCGCTTGATCGGTTCCGAGAACGATGACCTCCAATCCGCGAGCCTGTGCCTCTCGCCGGGCGGCCTCGATAGCGGTGCGGTTATTGCCGATGACGCGGACGCTTCGGTGTTCTTGGTCCCGCAGCTCGATCCCGGCAAGTGACGCGGGAACCACGCGTTGCAGGTGAGACCGCACATTCACCGGAATCCGATGATCGCCCCCCAACACTCGCCGCAAACACAGGAGCGCCCCCGCTGGATCGGGCGTCGTCGCGATCGTCGGCCCGCTGGCGATCGTCTCCAGCGGATCGCCGATCACATCCGAGATGACCAGTGTCACCAGCCACTCCGCGCGGCAAGCCCGCGACAGCCCCCCGCCCTTGATTCGCGATAGCTCACGCCGCACCTGGTTCAGCTCTTGAATCGTGGCTCCGGCCAGGGACATCTGTCGAATGACGGCGAGCTTATCGTCGAGCGTAATCCCCTCAACCGGAGCCGGGAGCAGGGCACTTCCGCCGCCGGAGATGAGCACCAGGCAGAGATCACCCTTCCCCAGTCGCGACACGCGTTGCAGAATCTCCTCCGATCCAGCGACTCCCTCAACCGTCGGCTCGTTTCGGCCTGCGGGTCGGGCGGAGTGCAAATGGATTCGATCCAGAGCAGCCACGCAATCCGCCGGGACGTTGATCCAGCCAGCCACGTTCGGGAACCCAGCTAATGCCTCTTCGACACCACGGGCCATTCCCGCCCCGGCCTTGCCGGCTCCAACGACCGCGATGCGATTGAGTTGGAAGCGGGGGATGGAAAGCCCCGCGACTTCCAGCGTTTCGGCTTCCAGACGGATGGCGTCCATCACCAACCGTCGCGAGTCGACAGCAGCGACTCCGGCACGCCAGATGGCTTCCACGAGCGAGCGGGCATCAGTCATAGGGTCGCCATTTCGAGCCGAAAGAGTGAGGTCAAGGACGCTCTGGCATCGGATGACGGGGGGTCGCAGAAGTCGTCAGACTTCTGACTCCAGTGCCGTTTCCAGACTGTTCTTCAGTCAGAGCATATCAGTCATCAGCCAGCGTCACTTCGGGAGTTGTCTCGCCATCATCACTCACCCGGGGGAGAGTGGAGCCGGAGCTGGGAGAACAAACTGAGGACCAATTCTGAAAATGTTCCAGAAGTCTTACGACTTCTCCGACCGCAATAGCACCTACTGCCCACTGGCGAGCAATAACCCGATGCGGCACGCCTTCAAGAAGCTCGCCAGATGCAATCGCTCTTCGACCGTATGGATCGCCTGCTGTCCACAGCCGAGCGTCACTGCCGGAAAGCCATGAGCTGTCATCCAGTTGGCATCGAGCCCGCCGTTGCTGATCTTGTTGGCGGGAGTGAGACCGACTTGCGTGATCGCGCTGTTAGCAGCTTCGATGACCGGGGAATCATCGGGCAGGCAAAACGATTCGTACTTCATCCGAGCCGCGAACTCGACCGACCCGCGAATGCCTTCGGAGTTGCGAATCGCTTTGGCCGCCTTGGCAAAGGCCCGCTCAAACTTGCGAACGATCTTGGCGCGGAACTCGGGATCGTGGCTGCGAGCTTCACCTCGGAGGTACAGGTTATCGAGGACCACGTTTGTGGCGTCGCCGCCTTGCACGATTCCGATGTTACTGGTCCCGCTCTGGCGACCTTTCTTCACCAGCCCATGCCAACCGCCGTCGACCAGATCGCTCACCGCCCGGGCAGCGATCACCAAGGCGCTGACCCCCTTCTCCGGGTGGACTCCGGCGTGGCTCGCCAAACCGCGAATCCGAATTCGCAGATCATCGGCCCCCGTCGCCCCAATCGTAACCAGCGAGGCATCCCCGCCATCCCAGTTAAAGCAAAGCTTCGGCCCGCCGAGTTTCGCGACGGAAACGTTCCGCGCCCCGACCAGTCCGATCTCTTCCTGAACCGCAAAGAAGAGCGTCAGCGGCGGATGCGGCAACTTGTGTTTTAGCAGCATGAGAGCGGTGTGCAGCACCACGGTCACCCCGCCACGATCATCACCGCCGAGGGCTGTCGCCTTGTTCTTTGAGACCAGGTACTCACCCTCGACGACCGGTTCGCACCCGACACAGAGCGGCACAGTATCCATGTGAGCCATGAGCAGTCGTCGGGGCCCACGAACGGTCCCCGGCAGTTTCACGATCAGATTGCCGCACTGCCCTCCATCGGGACTCTTCTTGTGGGCATCATCGAAGACGATGGCCGCATCGGGAACACCAGCGGCCTTGAGTTCCTTGACGACCCGCTGCGCGATGGCCAGTTCCTCGCCGCTTTTGCCAGGGATCCCGACCAATTCGGTCAGCAAGCGGATCGCCTTGGCGTCGTCGATGTGGGAGAGGATGTCGGAGTGGGAGGTCGGCATGGGGGCATCTCGATCGGTACGACAAGGTCGACATCGAATATACCCAGCACCGTACGAGAATGGCGAGTGACCCACTCGCAAACCGTCTTCGCGGCAACTGCCAGTTCCGCTTTGTCCCGGCCTGGGACTGGTGTCTCCGTCGGAACCAGCCGCCTTGGAAGCCCTGGCCTGAAGGCGACCCGAATCACTGGCGGTCCAGAGCGACCGCCAGTGGCACCTCAATAATTACGAGATATTCTCAACCGAGCTGCTCTAATCGTCTGAAGATCCCCCGAAACGCATGAAGTAATAGACGACGGTCAGCACCGACTCCAGCGTTGCGGCCACGTAGGTCAAGGCGGCGGCATTCAGCACGCGGCGGACCGCCAAGGCGCCCTCTTCATCGACGATCCCCAGATCGGCCAAATGCCGTTTGGCCCGGGCACTGGCGTCGAACTCGACCGGCAGGTTGATGAGTTGGAACACCACCAGACCGCAATAAGCGATCAAGCCGATCATCAGCAATTGCGGCTGTCGGAGAATGATCGAGAGAACAATCATCCCAGTGAACAGCATCGGGCCGAACTGCGCGGCGGGGACTGCCGTGTTTCGGAGAGAGAGCAGCGCGTACCCCTGGGCATGCTGTAGCGCGTGACCAGCTTCATGGGCGGCGATCCCGACGGCGGTCGCGGTTTTCCCGTCGTACACCTCGGGACTCAGACGCAGTACCCGGGCACTGGGGTCGTAGTGGTCGCCCAGATGGTGCGGCGTCCGCTCGATCGCCACATCGTCGACACCCGCCTGTTCCAGAATGTGCTGCGCAGCTGCAGCCCCGCTGAGCGGAGCCCGGATCTTCATCCCTGCCGCATACGTCGAACGCAATCGGTACTGCGCCCACAGCATCAGCAGCATCGCAGGTGCGATGAAAATCAGCAGTCGGAAGTCGAAAAACATCAGTCAGTCTCCCATGGGGAACAGTTCCATCCAACGTCATCACCACAATCGTACGGCTGGGACCGGAGAAGGGCCAGACCTGAAGCGGCGACAAGGCCCAGAAACTAGTCCGTCCCCGCGGAAGTGGCACATCACCAAAGCCCGAGCCCGAGTCGCACTTTGCGCAAGATGGCCTCTTTCTTCCGCTCCGAAGGGGCACCAACAAACCAGCCCAGGGCCACGCCGGCCACGCCCTGGGAATCGAGTCCGCTTGCTCGCCAAGCCCTGAAAGGGCGGCACAAAGCGAGGTCCAGTCCTTGTTTCGCCCTTTCAGGGCTGAGACCGTTTGAACTCCGAGACCTGGGGCGGCGCTCCCGTGGGTCGCTCTGCCCCAGGCTGGTTTGTCGGTGCCCCTTCGGGGCGGAACAGAGAAATGTGGTGATGATCGCGTCGGGTAATGCTTCAATTCTGCGGTGGTGGGCCACGGCTGATGTGCGGAAGATGTCAATCAGCCTCCTTCGAGTGCTTCGAGTGTCACGGCTGGCCAGTGTGTCACCTTGCAAAAGGAAATCCGAAGCCAAGCGCCGCCTCGGACCGCAACCCAAACGCGGCTGGGGGCCGAGACCCCATCGATCGGTGACAGGGAGTGGGCCGCCAGAAACTCAAAAAACGCAAGACAGAGGCAGGCTCTTCTTTTGCGTTTTTTGAGTTTCTTGCGGCCCCCATTCTGCGACCAACTCCTTGGAAGGTCTCGATGGCCTGCCCTGCATGCGTTTGAGAGGGGAGGCATGTCTGTCGAAGTTCATTGTGACAAACTGGCCAGCCTCCTTCGATTGTCGAATGTACTGGACGACGGGCTGTGGGCATGCGACGATACCGACACCGATTCGACACCTTGGGAAGTAGCACCGAACGTGGGACTCGCTGAGTGGATTCGCGAATGGACACCAACGCTCGGCGTGCTCGGAGCGGGGGCGTGGATTTTTTTTAATTGGCTCCGGGATGAGCGGCATCGGCAAAAGACCGAGATGCCCGCGATGGACGGAACGCTCTCGGTGACCTCGACCTCGCTCAGTGCCGACAAGTCGATTCTGGCGGTGACCGCAGTCTGGCGAAATCGGGGGGCACTCCCCATTCGGATGTTGACACAGAAGACCCGCATCGAGGTCTTTTGCGTGACGCCCGATGTCCCTTGCGGAGCCATCGAAGTCCACAGCAACCTGGGCTCTCCGGTGGCGACGCATCACCCGTATGCGGATCAGTCGGCCTTTGTCTTTGAACCAGCCACCGAGAGCGAGTTGCAGTCGCACCTAATCGTTCTCAAAGGCTCGGTCTATCTCGTGCGGTGGTGGTTGGAGTTGGACACGGGTCATCCGGAGCTGCGCGAATGCCATAACACGCGCGAGGTGGTTTGTGATTTACGTCATGGGCCCATTGATCAGTGATGGCGCTGGCACCTAGGGGACTGGTGACCCGAGGGGCATTTGGTCTATTTTATGACGGACGTGGTCCGGGAGTGGGACCTTTCCGAGTTCAGCGGACAGTCTCCTCGCGTGTTTCGGGAGTCGTCTTGAAACCGGTCCTCATCCCCAGCCTCTCGATTGCACCCCCCGACAGCCCTTCACTTTTCAAGGATGAACTCTCATGTCTGAAGCCATCGCCATTATTCTCGCCGCTGGCAAGAGCAAGCGGATGATGTCCGAACTCCCCAAGGTTCTGCACCCCGCGTGCGGTCGACCGATTGTCGAATATGTCCTCGACGCCGCTCGGGCTGCCGGGGCGAAGCGAATCGTCGTCGTCGTTGGTCATCAGGCCGAAGTCGTCGAAGCGGCTCTCGCGCACCACAAGGACGTGGAGTTCGCCCTGCAGGCTGAGCAGAAGGGCACCGGCCACGCCGTCATGATGTGCCGCGAAGCGTGCGGCCAGCACGATGGCCCGGTGCTGGTCCTAACCGGTGACACTCCCTTGCTCAAGGGGGCCTCGCTCCAGGGGTTGCTGGATGACCTTCGAACGAACAAAGCAGCTTGCGTCGTTGGGACCGCGCGAACCGAGAACAATCACGGCCTGGGGCGAATCGTGCGGGACGCCGCCGGAAATTTCCTCCGGATCGTCGAGCAACGCGACGCGACCCCCGAGGAGCAGGCGATCACCGAGATCAACACCGGTTGCTTCGCGTATGACTGCCAATCGCTGTTCGGGGCGCTCTCTGAAGTTCGGACCAACAATAGCCAAGGGGAGTTCTACCTGACCGACTGTGCGGAGATCCTGCGGCAGCAAGGGAAGCCCGTCCTGGCCGCCGTTCGCATGGAGATCACCGAGGCGATGGGGGTCAATACCCAAGAGCAATTGGCCGAGGTGGAGCGCGTCATGCGCGAAGCGTAAGCCCGGTCTCCGTCTTGGATTTCAAGGGGCGATGCAATCGTCGGTGATGAGGTGTTCGGGGGACTTGTAGTTCGGCGGGATGCCCGGAGAGGTGACGGGCTCGCTTCGACTCAGGCGATCGGCGACGGTTTGGTTGAGTTCGAGGAGTTGGGCCAGGAGATCCTGCTTGGGCTTGAAGCCGTAGGCCTCCAGGACAGCGGCGTCGAGTGCAGCGTGAGCGGTCTTCAAGGGGTTCCTACCAGGGAGTTCCAGCGTTTTATAGACAGCGCGGAGGCCTCCAGTCATTTGAGTGAGGGCTTCGGTCCGCACCCGCCGCACCTCTCGTCCCGCTTTCGCCACGGTGTCGATCTGCTTCATTGTTGGTTTCTGCGGCCAAGGGAACGTGTCGAAGACGGATGCGGAAGAATAGTTGTAGTCCGCTTCATTCTTCAGTCGAGCTCCTCGACGCTCATACCACAGGCTGTGCGGAGAGGATTGGATGATTGCGAATGAATAATCATCGTCGAATCCGAACAGTTGCAGCTTATCACCCGGCAGGATTGTGGTTGAAATAAACTCAAACACGAAAGGGATTCGTTGTGTTCGTGATGCCGCGATGATGCGAGAGTGTCCGGTCATCCACTTTCGCAGTTCAGCACGTTGAGCCCAGAATGTCCACCAGCGATTGAGGTGATCCTCTCGAGCAGTGACCATGTCAGCATTCGATGTCTTCGCTTCCTCAACCTTTTCCAGGACATCGGGAAGGACTTTCGACTCCATCCGTTTTTGGATCGGACGAGAAATCGGCAAATCAAGAATCGTTCGGTCGTAGAAATCAATCAGGAATCGTTTGGGGCGGCCATCACTCGACACAAGTTCGCGACCAATCAGATACGGTCGAATGAA
>JAYSVZ010000760.1:0-3168 GCA_043718305.1 Planctomycetota bacterium
CTCTGCCCCAGGCTGGTTTGTGGCTGCCCCGTTGGGGCGGAAGAGGGAGGGCTTTGGCGAAGATCGCGGGTGATGCGTTAATTCGGCGGTGGCGGACTAGTCCAACAGCGCCATCACCAGACCGCTGCGGATCTTCGGGTCGAACCAGGTCGACTTGGGCGGCATGAACTTGTTCTGTTCGCAAACCGCACAGAATTGGTCCATCGTGACCGGAGCCAGAGAGATGGCCAGATCGTACTCGCCTGCGTCGACCCGGCTCACGAGGTACGCGGCGTCCTTGTTCCCGCCGACGTAGTTGATCCGCTTATCGCGTCCGTCCGGCATTCCGAGGATCTTGTCGATCACCAGCCGCTGGACGATGTCGGAGTCGATCGCCTCGGCAGCGTCGTTTGGGTTATAGACGCCGGGCTTCGGCCTGGCGACGCTCCATTGTCCGCCGAAGTAGATCCCCATCGTGTTGACGGCCGCTGGACGGTACGGAGCAACCTTTCCCAGGTGCTCGATGTGGAACGACTCGCCCAGCTTGGCAAAGAACTGGTCTCGGCTCAGGCCGTTCCCCGGCAGCAAGCGGTTGTATGGCTCCAGCCCCAAGCGGCTCGTCGGGAAAAAGACCGTGAGGAACTCCTCGTATCCCAGTGACGCCGCAGCCGCGCTGCGATGGTTGCCATCCGCGACATAGGCTGCCGGTTCCGCAGCCATGAGAGCGGTGTACTTAGTGATCTCCGCTGGGTCGGTCGCGAGCCAGACGCGGTGGATGTTGCCCGCCTCGTCGGTCGCTTCGTAGCTGCACGGGCGGGATGCGGCGGTCGCTTCAAGGGCCTGGAGCAGATTCCCCGCGTCATCGCGGACAGCCAGGTTCACGGTCCCGATGTAGGCTTTGATGCGGCGGATCAGACGGGCCCGGCCTTCGGCCTTTTCCTGGCGAATCCCTTCGTTGCGGATGATGACTCCGTTCGGCGTAGCCGGTGTGCGAATCTCCGCCGTCCGGCCATAACCGCCCAGACCCATCTGCGGGGCGTGGGGCCGCTTCGGCGAAACGATCTGGTAAACCCACATCAGCCCCGGCTGCTCCCGCATCAGGCCGCAATTGCGAAGCCACTTCCACTGCTCTTCAGCATGGTCGAGGGCTTGCGGGGCGTCCTCGGCGTAGATCGCGTCCTTGGTGGCCACATGGCAATGCGGCATCTTGACGCGGAGGACATTCTCGGGTCGCGCCTGGAGCATCTCCCAAATTTCCACATCGCTCTGAAACTCGTCGTAGTTAGGAGCCGAAGTCCGCTGAGCGGCATCCGAACTGACGGGGACAAGGGCGCGGCGGACAGGGCGAATGGTGACCATGCGAGACGTTCCGGAACCAGAGGACGGTGGGACAGGAGAATTGTAGAAGGATTGCGGCGGAACGGAATCGCTCGCGGGTGAAGCCGCCATCTCAGAGTGTCGGAGCGGATTGTGGCATTGTGATTTTCGTTGGGTTTCACAAGGTTTCCCAGTACGGCCCCCATTGGTCGCTGTCGGCCAGGCTGCACAGGCTGGCAAACCACCCAATCGCGCAATCCTTGATGACTACACCACGCCGGAGGGTGTTGGCTGATTGCTGAAAGCTGACCACTGAAGGCTCTGGGAACAAGCGGAAGACCAATTCTAAAAGTGCCCTTGGCTTAGATCGCCAAGTCATCTACCGGTCGCGGCGGAACCACGATGACCGCATGAAATTCCGTGAGTCCCTCTGAAAGGACCGACTGGATTGAAGCCCCGAGTAGTTCCCAGCGGAGTGCTTCGTCTGGGTTCTCGTCCAAGTCTGTCGGCTGCGGTTCGATCAGGCTGATTTCGGTTTCGTCGACTTCTATCCGGAGTGGGCCTGACGGAGTCGCGTGTTCCATCGACTTGAGCAGAGGGATTAGTTTTCGGTGGTCAAAGAACTTCCATTCACCGGGATAGCAGGCCACGTAGAGTTGCATTCCCGTATCCGAGTTCACTCGAAAGGAGGCGACCGCAGCGGCGTGGACAGAATCACCCAGATACTGGTGATCACTCACGGCATTCTGGGCTGCCACAAATGCGGGCGCATAGGCCGTGGCGACCACCGTTTGCACTCGCAACGGATCGGTTCCGGCGGATCGGAGTTTCATCGGCGTCTCGGGACGATCGCGCCGCCCCAGGGACGCTGTCAGTTCGACGCGGGCCTGGGCCAGCGGACCGCCTCCCGTTGGCGACCAGACGCTCGCTAGGCAACTCAACATGCCGACGAGTCCGACCAGCACCGCTGCGATCCGGTATTTGAGTGCCTGGAACGCCACAAACCGAAACAGCTCGTCGGCCAATTCCCGACAGGAACGGAATCGCTCACGAGGTCGCAAGGCCAGCGATTTCCGACAGATCACGCGTAAGCCCCATGGCGCGGGGGCTAGCCCGCGCATCGAAACCTGCGCTCGCATTTCATCGACGGCTCTGGGCGGTCGTTCCGCGATGGCCCAGAAGAGAACAGCCCCAAGCCCGTAGACATCGGAACGAGTCGAGATCAGATCGGCATCTCCGACACATTGCTCGGGAGACATGTACTCCGGGGTTCCCGAGACCCACTGGGGGGCCGAACCCGCCCGACGCTCGGCCAGGCGGGCCATCCCAAAGTCGATCACGCGGGGATCACCTTGTTCGTCGACCAGAATGTTTTGCGGCTTCAGGTCGAGATGCAGCGCTCCAAACCGGTGAACTTCATACACGCCTTCGGCAGCCTTGGCCAGTAGTGTGGCGATGCGTGCGGGAGAAGGCCGCTCGCTTCGCACCCATTCGGCGAACGTCTTGCCACGCACGTACTCCATCACGAGATACGGACGCCCCTGCTCAATCCCAATGTCGAAGACTCGGCCCAAATACGGATGACGAATTGCTCCGAGCAGCGCCGCCTCTGTCGCCAGCCGCTCGGGATCGACGATCCACGGAGCACTGCTGCGGAACCACTTCACGACCACATCGATCCGCAAGCGGGGATGCCACGCCCGGTAGACGGTCGCCTGTCCCCCCCCACCCAGGGGCGACAGGATGAGATAGTCCCCAATCTGCTTGGGAGGAGCTTCCGGTTCTCGATGGGGGCCGACTTGGCCTTCCCAAAGCGACTCACGGAGTGCGGCCACATCCTGACGCAGATGGTCCACTCGCTGCTGGCAGCGG
>JAYSVZ010000077.1:0-2670 GCA_043718305.1 Planctomycetota bacterium
GCCACCGTTCGCGCCATCGCCAGTGATCTGGGTGTTTCCGAGACCGACATGCTGACCAGCCGACCGGTCTGGAAAGACGCGGGGCATCTGCTGTTCAACCTCAATGAGTTTCTGTTCGTCCCGTGAAATGAGCATCAGGCAACGCGAACTGCCCGGACTTGGGTCTGACACGATAGAATTGCTTTCACCTGGAACGATCCGGGCCAAGCATTGACTCTGGAAGGATTTCCCCGTGCCGCGTGTGGCGTTACTCGTGATTCAAGGCTCCGATCAAGGGCAGCGCTACGAGTTCTCTCAAGACGAAGTCACGATCGGGCGGGGAGTCGACAATGATGTCCGACTCCACGATACCGAGTCGTCGCGGCGACATGCCCTGCTCCGGTGGAGCGAAGACGAGGGGTGGCGGGTCATTGATGAGGGCAGCTCCAACGGAACCTTCGTGAATGGATCACTCACTCGAAAGCGAACGCTGAAGGATGGTGATCAGCTCCAGATTGGCCGGTCGATCCTCCTCTGCCAGATGGCCCGCCGTTCGCGAGGAGCTGCCGATCGCATCCAGCTCATGGGCCCCGAACACGAGTCGGGCGACCAGTCACGGATCGTGGCCCAAGCCCCCAAGGAAGCGGGGCGGGCGCTCGTCGAAGAGACTGCCGCGCGGCTCTCGAATGCCACCCATGCGGGAGCCAGCCTGCAACTGCTCTATCGCATCTCCGAAGAGGCCGTCCGCCCCAGCGGGTCGCTCGATGAGGTGTTACAGCATATCCTCGACATGACCCTTTCGGCGGTCGGAGCCGATCGCGGGTGCATGCTCGTGGCGGATAGTCAGACCGATCGGATCGAGCCGCGAGTGGTGGCATTTCGTCAGGGAACAGACAGCAGTGAACGGATCCCGCTGTCCACCAGCATTGTCGAACACGTGATCCAGGGTGGTGTCGCCGTTCGCACGAGCGATGCCCGCCACGACCACCGCTTCGAAGAGGCCCCGAGCGTGTTGCAGTCGGGGATTCGCGAGGCCATGTGCGTTCCGATGCAGGGCCGATATGAGCTGATGGGCGTGATCTACGTCGACACGACGACGCCATCGATCGATGCGCTGCGGTTTCCGGGCGGGTCGCGATTCAATGATGAGACGCTCAAGCTCTTGATGGCGATTGGGCGGCAATCGGCGCTCGCTGTGGAAACGAACCGCTATCAATCGGCCCTGGTGCAGGCCGAACGCCTGGCCGCTGTCGGGCAAGCGATTGCCATGCTGAGCCACCACATCAAAAACATCTTGCAGGGCATGAAAGGGGGCAGCCATCTGATCGGGATGGGTCTCGACGAAGAGGACGACGGTCTGATCCGCAAAGGGTGGGGGATTCTGGAACGAAACCAGGACCGGATCTTCAACCTGGTGATGGACATGCTGACGTTTGGAAAAGAAAGACGGCCCTTATTGGAGCGGGGGCAGATCAACGAGACCGTCAGCGAGGTTCTGGAACTGATCCAAAAAAAGGCGGAGGATCGAAAGATTGTGATCATCCCGGCACTCGGCGAACGACTCCCCGATGTGCTCTTCGACCACGAAGGGATCCACCGGGCGGTCCTGAATATTGTGTTGAATGCGATCGATGCCCTGGATGGTCAAGCGGATGCCCGCATTGATGTCACCACGCACTATGACGAACGCACCGATCGCGTGCGGATCGAAGTTCTCGACAACGGACCCGGCATCGACCCGATTGAATTACCCAAGGTGTTCAATCTCTTCGAGTCGAGCAAAGGAGCCGCCGGTACGGGGTTGGGGCTGGCTGCCAGTCAGAAGATCATGAAAGAACACGGCGGCGAGATCACCGTCGAAAGCCGCCCGAACTCCGGAGCCCGGTTCACACTGAGTTGGCCCGCGCGACGCGAGGAGATGGAACCGTTGGAGTCCGCGACGATGACGCGCTAGCCTCCCTTGTGATCCCAATCGAGGGGCCACGCTTCAGTCTCTGGGGGCAACCTTCTACGATCCGAGTGTACCCCCATTCTCTCACCTGGAGCAGTCGCATGAATCGTCGCCTCGCCTTGATTGTCCCCGCCCTCCTGATCCTGGGATCTGTTCTGATGCAAGTTCACGCGGAGCCTGCCAAGGACTCCCCCGCACTGCTACGGCATGTCGTCATGTTCAAGTTTAAGAAGGACGCTACCCCCGCTCAGATCGATGAGGTCGTCAAAGCGTTCAGCGAACTCCCCCAGAAAATCGACGCCATTCACAGCTACGAATGGGGCACAAACAATAGCCCCGAGATGCTCGACAAGGGGTTTACGCATCTGTTCCTCGTCACGTTTAAGTCGGAAGCCGACCGCGCGGTCTACCTTCCGCATGCCGCTCATCAAGCCTTCGTGGCCAAGCTCAAGCCGATCCTGGAGGAGCCGATGGTGATCGATTACTGGGCGAAGTAGAACGAGCGGCGACGCCTGATCTGAGAGAACGTACGCGTACCGTCTTCACCTTCCGGCTCCCCTCTCCCTCCGGGACAGTTGAAGTCAGTGGCATGAGCGTCTCGCCCATGCGATTTCCCAGGGATTCACGGGCGGGACGCCCGTGCCACGGGGCTTTTTCAACAGCCTCCCCCGGGAGAGAGGCTGGGGTTGGAGTCCAGCCTTTAGGCGCCTTTAGGCTGCTCCAGACAGGCTAAAGCCTGG
>JAYSVZ010000761.1:0-3161 GCA_043718305.1 Planctomycetota bacterium
CCGGCGAAATTCTTACGAATTCCCCTACCCCGGTCGCCATCGCCAGACGTTCCCGTAGCGGAAGTCGTCAGACTTTCGCCGCCCCGACCAGCCCGCGTCACCCCGGCGAAATTCTTACGAATTCCGCTACGCCGGCGTCTGGCGAACTTTCATTTTTCCCCGGTCTCGGCGAAAGTCTGACGACTTCCGCTACGTTGGAGATCGCAATGACCGGACCGCATCGTTCCCTGCCGCGATTGGCTCCGGAGAACTATCGCGGTCTGGCCTGCGTGCATTGGTCCTTGACAATCGACGATCGAAAAACCGGTTGGCTCAAGCCGATCTTCTACTACAAGTTTCGAGAGCTGCTGACGCATACCTGTTTTCGTTATGGCCTGGCTTGTCCGATCTTCTGTCTGATGCCGGATCATATGCACCTGCTCTGGCTCGGGCTGGTGAACTCGGCGGATCAGCGGCTGGCGATGAAGTTCCTTCGCAAGCCGCTCAATGTGGTCCTCGAGAAGCTAGGGGCTCAGTTGCAGAAGCAGCCGTATGACCATGTGCTGCGGGAGGATGAGCGCCAGCCGGTGGCCTTTCAGAACGTGGTCGAATACATCGCCCGAAACCCGGAACGAAAGCAATTGGTGCCACCCGATGGATTTCGCGAGTATCCGTATACCGGGTGTCTGCTGCCGGGGTATCCCGATCTCGACCCGTTCCAGCCCGATTTCTGGGACATGTTTGATACGCTCTGCTCCCATCTCCGCCGCGAAGGTCTGTCCCCGAAGCCGTAACCGCCGTAGCAGAAGTCGTCAGACTTCTGCCGTCCGACCAGTTCGCGACGGCCAGCGAAATTCTTACGAATTCCGCTACGGCGGTTCATCCGACGTTCCGTAGCGGAAGTCGTCAGACTTTCGCCGTCCGACCAGCCCGCGTCACCCCGGCGAAATTCTGACGAATTCCCCTACGTTCGCCGACTGACGTTCTTCCCTTTTTTTCCGGTCTCGGCGAAAGTCTGACGACTTCCGCGACGTTGGAGACAGCAATGACCGACCCGCATCGTTCCCTGCCGCGATTGGCTCCGGAGAACTACTGCGGTCAGCACCAGTCGGGAACGTCAACATTGTATCCCCGGGCATCGCTGGTTATTTTCAGTCATCGTTCTTCGACGCTCCCGGTGAATTCTGCGATACCTTCACCCGGTTTCTGGGTTTCATGGGAGCGGGGACGCGGAAGTCGATCTCAAGCCGTTGGTCCCCTTGCACAAGGTGTCGGCACACGTGACAGCAGCCACCAGCCCCGCGCCGAATCCGTACCTCAAGGATCCGGATGTTCAGTTGATGCTCCGCGTCCGCGAAGGGGATGAGGCTGCTTTTGCGCAGATTGTGGCCACCTACCAGGACCGATTGATTGGCCTGATGACGAATCTGGTCGGCGACCGGACGACGGCGGAGGATCTGGCTCAGGAGGTCTTCCTGCGGATCTATCGCGCTCGCAAAGGCTACGAGGCGAACGCCAAATTCTCGACGTGGCTCTTTAGCATCGCCAACAACCTGGCCAGCAACACCCGCCGATCCAAGGCCCGACGGCACGAATCGCAACTCGTCTCGGCCCCAGACAGTTCCGGGCCGCAGCCCCCGGGACAGATGGTCGCCGAGAAGTCGGCCCTCATGCCGTCGCGCGTGATGGCCAAGTCGGAGCTGATCACCAAGGTCCAGGAGGCGATGGGGTCCCTGAACGAGCGGCAGCGGATGGCCTTGCTGCTGCACAAGTTCGAGGGGATGAGTTACATCGATATTGGAGCGGCGATGGAGATGAGTCCGCAAGCGGTGAAGTCACTCCTTTCCAGAGCCCGAGAGCAACTGAAATCGGCGCTTGAGGGGTACGTGCAATGACCAAACTCAGCCCTCAGAAATCGGCTTTCAGCGATCCGTCCGATCGCGTTCGGTCGGAGAGAACGGCGGTGCTGCGTGGATAAGCTCCGGCGAGTTTCCCCCGAAGTGCGGGACAACTTTGTCGCTTACCTGGACGGCGAACTTCCACCCGATGATGTGAAGGGACTCGAACGAGTCCTCGCCGACAGCCCGGTCGCTCGCAAGGACATCGAGTCGCTCGTGCGGACTTACGAGATGCTCGACATGCTCCCCCGGCCACAGGCCACCGTGGAGTTTACGCAGAAGACCATGGCGACCGTGAAGCTATCGGACATGCAGACCGATGTGACGCAGACCGCCTGGTACAAGGGGCTGCGCCTGGGGTTCGTCGCGGCGGGAGGACTCTTGCTGCTGGCAGCCACGGGCCTCGTGGCCTATACCGCCGCAAACCGTTGGGCACCGACCGATGATGATCTGAAGCTTCGCGATTTACAGGTCATCAAGAACCTGGATGACTACAGTCAGGCCGAGAGTTATGAGTTCCTGGAACGGCTCGAACGGTCGTCAACGTTGATGCAGGAGATCCGCGAGGAAGCGAGGACGCGTCATGGCCGCTAAGACCTGGATCGGATGGACAGTGGCCCTCGCGGCTGCGGTGGGGTTGGGACCAATCCTCCTGGGGCGGGGTGACCCTCAACTCCAAGGATCGCACGAAGAGATCTCGCGCATGTCCGAGGTCGAGCGGGCGGTGTTGCAACGAAAGTACGACCAGTACCGGGCCATGTCGGAAGCGGAGCGGGCAAAGCTGCGCGAGATGCACCGGCTGCTGGAGGCTGATCGCAACGAAAAGGCGTTGCATGTGGCGGTGCTGCAGGACTACTGCACATGGGTCAAGACGATCGACGCCTGGGAACAAGATGATCTGGCCCACCTTTCCGATCCCCAAGCCAAAGTTCAACGTGTTTCGGAGATCGTTCAACAGCGAAAAGCGGAAGCCATCGCGAATGTGGCGAATGATGAGCCAAACTCAAGACCGGGCCCTGGTGAGTGGATGCCTCCTGTGTTGAGGCAGGAAGAACTGACCCGGATGTTTGATGCGTGGGCCAAGCGGCTCGTGAATCTCTCTTCCGAGGAACAGAAGGAGATCGACGACAATAAGGGGCTAAAACGCTATGGGATTCAAATTCGACACCTCAAAAAAAACGGTTCCAAATCGGACGCGGTCCTCGATTCGATCAACGATGCCGAGTTCAAAGAGATGGCGGAAGCGACGGGCCACCAAGACCTGCTGAAGCGCGTGGGGGAAAT
>JAYSVZ010000762.1:0-3152 GCA_043718305.1 Planctomycetota bacterium
ATGAACGACTCCAGCAGCGGGTAAAACTTCTTCGTCACATGCTCGGCATAGTGCTGCTTCGACAGCTCCGGCGTCACGCGGAGCATCTTCAAACCAATCAGCCGCAGCCCCTTCCGTTCAATGCGGGCCAGCAGTTCACCGCAAAGCTTCCGCTGAACGGCATCGGGTTTGAAGAGGATCAGGCTGCGTTCCATGGGCATGGTTCGGTTCCGAGGTGAGAAGAGAAACTGACGTGGCGGGAGCTTATCGCAAACCGGGTCTGAAAATCGAGTCGTTCGCTGCGCCGGGTGTTGGACCGTTAAGCACCACTTGGACGCGTGACGGACTTCTATCGAGTTGGTTGTATTCTCTGCGCGGTCAGGAATGATGTCATGACTCGAACATCGCTTTGACACTCGCCCCTCACCCCCAACCCCTCTCCCGGTGGGAGAGGTTGGGGGTGAGGGAGCGTGGCGAGACGACTCCCGAATTAACTCTGGCAGAGAGCCGAATACTCTGACGGAAGAACAATTCTAAAAGTGCTCTAGCTAGCTACCGTGAACGTTTCTTCGCGAAGTCCGCGGTCTCTTGGGCGGCCTTGGTCTCCTCACCCGGCTTGTCGAGGAACCCCAGGTCGCGGAACCATTCGATATACCTGTCCTGCCATGTGCCCAGCGGGATGCCGTTACGCGGGCTGATCGCACCGCCGTGCCCGCCGCGTCCGTAAATGTGCATTTCCAGGTTGGGGACGCCCCGCTTCAACATTGCCGTAAAGTAATCCGTCGCCCACAGGGCATGCACACGGTCCCCCGAGCCGGGGCCAATCAGAAAGCTCGGCGGGACGTTCCCCGGGATCGGCGTTTCCGGAGCCTTCGTGAAGGGCGTCGGCCCGGGATAAACGAGGCCCACGTAGTCGGGACGCGGCGAGACCTTGGCCAACGGGTCGGACGGGTCGCTGTTGTGCTTCGCAAAGTCCTCAAAGAACAGCGCTGCCGGGGCGGAGAGTTCGGCTCCGGCGGAGAACCCGACGACTCCAATCTTCAGGGGGTCGAGCTGCCATTCGGCGGCCTTCGACCGCACGATGCGGATCGCCTGAAAGGTATCATTCACGGCATCGGTCGTCGGCTCATACCCATCGACCCGCAACCGGTTCCGCAGCACGATCGTCGAGATCCCATGCTGGGCAAAGAACGGGACCAGATCGACCCCCTCGGGACCGTTCCACAGAATCTGATGACCGCCGCCGGGAGCAATGATGACGGACGCTCCGTTGGCTGTTCGGTCCTCGGCGAGATGGACCTCGATCGACGGATTGTGAACGTTCAGCGTCGTCTGCAGCTTTGTCAAGCTGGGGTTGTTTGTGTTGTACTGCTCGGCCTCGTGCAAGCGGTCTTTGTTCAAGAACTTGGAATCGGGCGAGTAGAGCGGGATGACCACGCCCCCCGCCAGGCCCGGTTGCGGAATGAAGGGACCATCCGCGACGGTCCGAGCGGGTGTCACGGGCTTGTCCTCTGCCAGGCAGGGACCAGCGATCGCGAGAGTCAGGATCAGAAGCAACCGTTTCATCGAGCGAACCCTTGAAGGGCAGGGAGTGGGGGGGCAGTCGGCACAGCCTATCGCACGGCTGCCGTGACGACCATTTCGACGAGATACCCAGTCGCCAGTCCCGCCTGGACACAGGCCCGCGAAGGGGCGTGACCAGCGGGAACCCACGCATCCCATAGCTCGTTCAGCACCGGCGTGTTCTGGAGGTTACTGACGTAGATCAAGACCAGGAGCAACTGCGTTCGGTCACTCCCGACGAGGGCCAGACGCGTGTCGATCTGGGAGAGGATTTGGGCGACCTGCCCAGACATGTCCAAGACCGGATCGTCAGCCACCTCGACGAAATGAGCCACGCCGTTGTGGACAACCGCATCGGACCAGCGGCGGGTCACGCCGTGGCGTTGAATGGAGGACATGGTGTTCCTGGGTGGAGTTTCTTCCGAGAGGGTTACTCTCCACGTTGGCTGGAATGATGCCATCATCCTTACGGCTCCCCTCTCCCCCCGGGAGAGGGGTTGGGGATGAGGGCTGCGTGTCAAATCGACCCCGATCGATCGCATCATTCCAAACCGCGTGCAGAATATCCATTCGGAAATCCTCGGCTCCACCCCAGTGGACATCCCTTCTTTGGCTCGGAGCGTGCTAAGCTGTGCATATCGCCCCGTGCGCCGGGGCGTTCGCTCTTCCATCAGGCCCGCTTGTGTCGTCCACCCCGCTTGAAACAGAACCCCCGGCTCCCGTTCCGACGATGTCCGGATTCCGATGGGCGATCGGGTGGGTGGTCAGCTTGTGTGTGGCGATTGGCGTGTTGACTCGGCTCACCCGCGACAATCTGCCGGGGTTGGCGACAATTTACTACGCGACCCCGCTGCCGCTGCTCGCCATCGGAGCGGTGTTGCTGGTCTGGATTCACTGGCCGAACAAGCGGCGGAGGTTTCGGTGGCTCTTCTGTGCGGCTCTCTTGCTGACTGCGAACTGGGTCGAGGACTGGCGGCAGCGCCCCGATCGCAGCCAGCCCGATGACATCAAGGTCGTCTTCTGGAATGCCTGTCGGATCAGTCGCGGATGGGATGCCGTGACGACCGAGGCCCGTAGGTGGAACGCGGATGTCATTGCCCTGGTCGAAGCTGGCCCCGGCACCGAAGAGACCCGCAAGCAGTGGCGCGAGGGTGTTCCGGGATACACCGTGAACCTTCTCGGGGGCGGGCTGATGCTGCTGGTGCGAGGTGAATCGGGGACCACGACTGTCCATGAATTCCCCAACGATAGCCGCGCTCGGCAAATCGGCGTGACGGTCAACGGCCGCTCGATGACGCTGGTAATCGTCGACATCAACGCCAACCCGTTCTACTCGCGAAGAGCGGCCTTAACCGAACTGGCCAAGGTCGCTGACAGCTTGGCCGACGAGCCGACGTTGGTCCTCGGCGACTTCAACACCCCGACCGATTCGGTGCTGCTGGCTCCGCTCCGGGTGAACCATCGCCTCGCCTTCGACGAGGCGGGACAGGGCTATCGAGCCACCTGGCCCCTCCCGGTCCCGGTCCTGTCGCTCGATCAAGCCTGGTTAAACCCCCAAATCGAGGCCACCTCCTGCCGCCATCTCTGGACCGGTGCCTCGGACCACCGGC
>JAYSVZ010000763.1:0-9545 GCA_043718305.1 Planctomycetota bacterium
GAACTCCGGTCGATCGCCCACATCATCGACATGCATCAGTTGACGAAAGATCCCGAGCGGTTGCTCTTTCCGGGGCCTGACACCAAGTCGTCGCCGCAGCGGTCCATGAGTGCTTTTGAGCTGACGCGGTATCTCGACTACTGCATCGAGATGCTCTCCCTCTCCGGAAAGATCGCCGCGCTGTATATTCAGCGGTTCGAGGATCCCGTGGCGGTCGCCGCTGTGAATGACTTCGAAGATCTGACTTCGGGGTTGTCACGGAAAATCTGGCAGAAGATCATGGTGCTGCCATCGGGGATCGAGGGGCCGACCAAGTCGCTGGTCGCTCATGCCGATTCCGTAGCGATCCCCGGCCCGAGCCCGACACCGTCGCAGGAGCAGACCACATGATTCGCCGCAGGCAGGAAGCCGCACAGGCCGTAAGGGGAGCGGCCAGAAGACGCCTACCCGTAGGACGGCCTTTCCAGGCCGTCCCGAGCGAACGCGAAACTCACGAATGGCAGGGCGAAGTGGATCGTGAGGTCAGCCTTCGCTCCGGGACGGGCAGGAATGCCCGTCCTACGGGGATCGTATTTCTGACCGCACGCCTGAGCGGGCAGTCCCGAGTTGTCCCGCCAAGAGTGATCCTTGGCTGGGCGCTCACCTTGGTCCTGTTCATGGCTGGGTGTAGCCAGTCGCCGCCGGAACCAGCGACCTCCCCTGCCCCAGCTCCTGCTCCAAGCTCGCCCTCTTCCGTCGCAGAGCAACCTGCTCAACGAACTTCAAACCCAGCCGTCGTCGCACCGACTGCCGAGGCGACCCACCTCACCGAAGCTCGCGAGGCGTTTCGCGTCTTGACCACTGCTGGCAGTGATGCGGAAAAATGGGATGCGGCCCAACAGAAGCTCCTCGATCTCGGAGCCGACGCCGTTCCTGTCTTGATCGAAGGTCTGGCCTCGACCAATCCGATCGAGCGGGAAATGGCAGCCACGGTTTTCGCCCTGACTGGGGCTGCCGATCCGCGTTCGCACGAACCGCTTGTGAAATGCCTGGCGGATGAATCCCCGTTCGTCCGCGCCAATGCCGCAGCTGCCCTCGCTCCGGTTCCCGAATACAATGCGCGCGTGATGAACGTGCTGAGCGATTTACTGGCGGACACCGACCCGCAATTGCGACGCATGGCGGCTGCGAATCTCGGCTCGTTCGGAGCCGAGAGTTCCGTTGAGTTACCGAAGCTGACGGCTCTTTTGGCGGATGAGGATGCCGAAGTGGTGACTCCCGTGGTGCAGCTTCTCGGGCGCATCGGCCCCCCGGCGAAGGAAGCGGTGCCCGAGTTGCAACGGATCGCTTTTGAACAGGTCGGCGAACTGCAGGCGGCGGCACAGCAAGCTCTGGAGTTGATTCAGACCGACGCCGAGAAGACCACCCCGTAGCTAAAGTCGTCAGACTTCAGCCGTCAGAATTCTTACGAATTCTGCTACCTCGCAGGATTTCACCCATGTCATTTGCCTCTCTCCGCGAAGGCTCGCTGCACTATGCGGACCACGGCTCCGGCCCCACCTTGCTGCTGGTCCATGGTTTCCCCCTCGATCACACGATGTGGCAAGGCCAGCTCGACGGCCTGTCGAAGTCGCACCGCGTGATCGCTGTCGACCTGCCGGGGTTCGGTCAGAGTTTTGTTCCCGCGGGCGAAGTCACCATCGTGCGGTTCGCAGATTGGGTGGCGGAGTTCATCGATGTTGTGGGGTTGGCGGGGCCACTCACGGTGGGCGGCCTCTCGATGGGTGGGTGCATTGCGCTTCAATTCGCCTTGCGACACCCCGCGAAGTTGAACCGACTGATCCTGTGTGACTGCCGGGCGGTCGCCGATCCGCCCGAGGTCCAGAAGACCCGCTACGAAGCGGCTGACCGAGTGCTTCGCGAAGGCCCCGGATTCCTGGCCGAGGCGATGCCCGCTCGGCTCTTTTCCGCTCACACTCGCGAGCAAAACCCGGCGGTCGTTACGGCAGTCCAAGAGGTCATCCGCCGCACAGCCCCGACCGGCGTTGCGGGAGGCTCCCGGGCCTTGGCCGATCGCGCGGATGTGAGCGGGCGACTGACAGAGATTACCTGCCCGACGCTCGTGATCGTTGGCACCGAGGACATTATCTCCCCGGTCGCGGAAATGCGGACGATCTCTCAAGGACTTGTGCGAGGAGACCTCGTCGAAGTCCCCGGGGCCGGTCATATGGCTCCGCTGGAAGCACCCGAAATCGTGAACCGAGCCATCGCCGAATGGCTCGCCCGTGACGCGGGGACTTCCTCGTGACCACTCCCCGGAATGGCCAGTCGATCGTGATCTGGGGCGCGGGTGGCCATGCCAAGGTCGTCGCCGATGCGGCTCGAGCGAGTGGTTGGGAGGTGGCCTACTTTCTCGATGATGATGCCGTTCGGCAGGGTGAGAACTTTGCCGGGGCCACCATTCACGGCCCCTCGACCCAGCTCTTCACAGCGGATGCTGATCGAACGCGAATCCTGTTCGTCGCGATCGGCGGGAACGCGGCCCGAGCCCGATGTCTTACGGAGGCTCAACGCGCCGGGTATCCCATCGCATCACTCATTCATCCCTCGGCCATCGTCTCCCCCAGCGCCCAAATCGGCTGCGGATCGGTCATCATGGCGGGAGCTGTGGTGCAAGCAGACGCTCGTATTGGGGAAGGTGTGATCATCAACACCGGGGCCAGCGTCGATCATGACTGCGTGGTCGGCGACTTCGTGCATCTTGCTCCGGGAGCCAGGCTGACGGGGGAAGTCACCGTGGGGGATCAGACCCTTGTCGGGGCGGGTGCCGTGGTGATCCCGGGGATCCGCATCGGTCGCAGAGCAATCATCGGAGCGGGGGCTGTGGTGATCTCTGATGTCCCGGACGGGCAAACCGTGGTGGGTGTTCCGGCGAGGGTCGTGTCGTAGAGTCGTTTGGAGTCCCTGAGCTTTCAGCGATCAGCCAGCATCCTCCTGCTCCCCTCTCCCTTTGGGAGAGCGAGTGGCGAGAATAAAGTACCCCCGTAGGACGGCCTTTCCAGGCCGTCCTTGAGAGGTTCTTACCGCGAGACGGCCTAGAAAGGCCGTCTTACGGGGAGACTATTTTCGCCCACCTACCTTACGAATCACCGCACTTCGAGCGCAGCGGCGATCACATATTTCTTGCGCAGCTTCAAGAAGGGGGCCTCGATGAAGCGGAAGCTCAAGGCCCCAATCGGGACCATGCACAGAAACACCCCGGCAGCGAACAGCGTGGCCACATAGAAGTTCGACAGCGACACGACTCGTTGGTGGATGAACCGGGCGGCTGTGAAGACGATGAAGAAGTGCAGCAAATAGATGGAGTACGAGTACTCCCCAATTTTGCCGACAAACCCCGACAGGCCGGTCGTCGTGAACTGAAACGACCGTTCATACCACGCGATCAGGATGGCATAGGTCAGCCCCTCGATGGTCGGCAGAACGATCCAGATCCAACTCGGAGAGGGGTAGGTCACGTTCTTATAAAGCCCACCGAGTTGATTGAACCACCAGTAAAAGGTCGCAAAGCCGAAGAAAGTCCCGAGAGCCAGCCAGTGCTTGCCCCCAAAGAACGTCCGAAACTGACAGATGACCATCCCCAGAACGAACTGATCCATTCGCCCGATGATGGTCCAGTTGGCCAGACTTTGGACCTGGCCTTGGGTCTGCCAGACTCCGTAACGCAGGGCGATCATCGCCCCGACGACCCACAGCAACCGCAGTTTGGATTGCCGCAGCATCCCGAGTAAAGCGGGGAGCATGATGTAGTAGTGAAACTCGACCGTGATCGACCAGCCGCCATTGGGAAGGACCGGCTCGACCAAGCCCGACGCGATCTTCCGGAGATAGTTTCCCGCACCCTCCCACGAAGAGACCGTCATTAGCCCGTTAATGATGAGCACCAGGATCAGCAGCGGAAGGAGCCGAAGCGCCCGGTTCCACAGAAAGGCGCCGAAGTTGATCGTCTTGCTATCCAGAAGCCGCGCGAACAAGTAACCGCTCAGCGTCATAAAGAGCGACACTCCGGTGTGTCCTTCATCCAGCAGCGACGACGGAGGAAAGGCGGGGACGTACTCAAACGGGATGGGAGATCCTTGCAGCCCATGTGTGAAGTGCCACACAAACACCATGAAAGCCGCCATCGCGCGGACATGATCGAGGGCGATGAAATGGTCACCAGAGGTCGACTTCAACCGGGTTCGTCCTTGATCCAGGATGGGGCGGGCTGCCGCTGAACGGTCAGCATCCACTGCAGAGACGGTTTTCTTCGCTATGGCGTAAACTGTCAAGAACGGTCTGAACGCGATGGACCGGGAATCAGGCACCACGGTGTCGTGCTTTGCTCGCTCGATCCAATGAACTAAAAGTCAGTGCGCAACAAGTGTCAATGGCCATTCGACCTCGACTCGCTCGTTGCTTCTCCGCCATTCCCGGACTCCAAGTGATGAACAAGAAAGCCCAAAAGCAAATTGATGTGGCCCGTAAGAAGATCACCGGGCTGCAGCAGCAACTCGCCGGGGCCAAGCAACAGCCGGACGATCCACGGGAGGTCCCGCGTATCGAGGCGGAGATTGCCAAGCTTCAAATGCAGATCCAGGAGTGGAAGAGTCAGGAGTAGGCTGGAGAACCTCGGAGCGAAATACGTCTATCGCTTTCCCGCAGCCGCCTTTCTCGCAGCCCGTTTCGGATTCGGCTGGGCTGGCGCGGGCTTCTCCTTCGGCTGCGTCGATTCCATTTGCTCCGCACTCCAGGCATCGTACAGAGCCTGCAGCCTCTTCACGGTTTCCGGCTGTTGGGCTGCCAAGTCCTTGGACTCGCTGTGATCGCTGGCGAGGTCGTACAACTCGGGCTGCCCCGAGCCACCCGCCGAGACCACCAGCTTCATATCACCGTGGCGAACGGCCCATTGTGGCGAGAATCGCCAATAAAGAGTTTCGTGCGGTCGGGCGGTGTTCTGGCCACTCAAGTGGGGGATCAAATCAACACCATCCAGCTTCCACGCGGGATCGACTTGGCCCCCGGCTGCGGTCAGGATCGTGGGGAGCACATCGAGATTCATGACCGGGTGGTCGTAGGTCTTTCCAGCGGGAAGCTGTCCCTTCCACTGGACGAGGAATGGCACGCGGGGGCCGCCTTCGAAAGTGGTCATTTTGAAGCCGCGCAGGCCGCCGTTTTGCGATGTCGTACTCTTCGTCGGCCCGCCGTTGTCGGCGATAAAAAAGATCAGTGTCTTCTCTTCGTGGCCGAGTTCCTTGACCTTCGACAACACCCGCCCGATCGCATCGTCCATTCCGGACATCATCGCTGCGAAGAGCTTCCGCTTCGGATCGGTGATGTTAGGGAATCGATCAAGATATTTGGGAGACGATTCGAGAGGCGCATGCTGCGCATTGAATGGCAGGTACAGAAACGTCGGCTGCGCCTGGTTCTTCTCCAGCCAATCGACAGCCCGTTCGGCATACGCATCGGTCGTGTAGAAGGCCTCATCGGTGACGGGCCGGACCTCGTCCGAAAGCCTGGAATCGACGAACTGCGTCGGGTGAAAGAACGGAGTATTCCCCAGCGTCCCATAGAACTCGTCAAACCCGCGCTTCGTAGGACGATGCTCCATGCTCCCGCCCAAGTGCCACTTCCCGATGCAGATGGTCGCGTAACCCTGACTTCGCATCCGATCCGCTGTGGTTGTTTCTTTCAGGCTCAGCCCCGTGATCTTGCTGGCCACGCTATTGAACTCGTGTCCAAACCGCGTCGGGTACTTCCCCGTCATTAGCCCGGCCCGCGAGGGACTGCAGTAGGTGGCTGCGACGTACCCCTGCGTGCAACGAACGCCGTTCTTGGCGAGCGAGTCGATATGCGGGGTCGGGATCTCCGGATTCCCCTGGCAACCGAGTTCCCCCCACCCGAGATCATCGGCGTAGAAGATGATCACATTCGGCTTGTCAGCGGCCCGCAACGGACCAGACACGACAAACAGCGCGAGCAGAGCGACGGTGGCCAACTTCCAGATCGTGTGACTCACGGGTGTTCTCTGATGGAGATGTGATGAAGCAGGCGATGTTGCGACTAGAGTCTTGACTCTTCCTGCTCCCCTCTCCGAATGGGAGAAGGGCCGGGGGTAAGTGTCAGGCCGACACTTGCAACCACTCTATTCTTCACGGGGGCAGAATTAAACTGTAGCCACGTTTGCCAGACGTGGTCGAATCACGCAACTCGCTCACGTTCTGGCAGAGACAGCCTCATTTCCAACCGCGGGGGGAATCGAGAGAGCCTAAGCGTTCCAAGCTCGGCCATCCCAGCGGGTGACTTCCTCCAGGAACTCTGTCACCCCGGTGGCAAACGTTTCGAAGAGCGACTCTCCCTTTTCAGCGGTCGCGTGAGCGGGCATACCGACGTGGCCCGGAATCGAGCGGTCCGGCATGGTCCATCCGCGGTACGCCTTCCCAAACCCAAACCCGAAGGGAACCTCCTCGATCTCCCGGTGCGGCGCAACGAGATGCGGGGCGATGCGGAGGATCATCGATGTTTCCCATTCACAGGCGTGCCCCATTTCTCCCTGCACGAGATCGTCGCGGCAGGTCTTCGGGGTGCCGAAATCCCAGTATGTGGCAAACAACAACAACAGATCTTTTCGATCGCGGTACTGCTGGCGCAGTTCAAAGACCGACTGGCGCCCGGGGACATCGTTGCCTCCGTGTCCGTTCAAGAACACGAGCCTTCGAAATCCATGCCGCAGAAAGTTCTCGGCCAGCCCCTTCAGAAGATCAAGATAGAGCCGGGGGGGACTGGAGAGCGTTCCCGGAAAGTCAATGTGATGATCAGAATTCCCCAGCCACTGCAGGGGCGCAAAGAGAACTCGTTCGCTGACCCGGGCATCGACCCGTCGAACCACTTCGGCGAGGAGCATGCTGTCGGTAAAGACCGGCATGTGGTGACCGTGCTGCTCTAAGGCTGCGACCGGAAAGACGATCGGCGTATCTCGTGAAAGTTTGTCGACGGCGGGCCAATTCAGGTCGGTCAATTGCATGGCAGGCTGCCGGAAAGGGAGGGGCGAACGGAAAGTTATCAGACCTGAGATGGATCAACAAACTCGAGCATCGCCCTCACTGATTTTCCGTTATTCTCGGTACAACCCGCCTTCTTACCTCATCGGTCGATTCGAGCCATCTGGCTCTCGTGATACCGACTGACTGTCGTTTGTTGAAAACTGGATCACGCAATCGTCTCGTGGCCGCACCCGCTTCTGCCGGTGCTATTCTTTTTGAGAACTCATCGGAAACGCGGTCTTGCTCGGCAAGTCGCGTCTTTTCCTCCGGGTTCGGTAATGCCACCTTGTGACCGGAAGGAGGGAGACCGATGGGTTTCCTCGCACGACTGACCAGGGACGCCTTCCGCGATGGATCGCCAACAAAGACCCGCAGCCCGTTCGATACGGCGAGCCCCAAACAGCTCGACGAACATCTTCGAACGGCTCGCTACGGCAGCTTTCTGCTGACGGAGGCGGTTCGGCCTTCGATGAATCTCGATGTGGTCCCCAGTGCCGGATGGCGGCGGGATACTTATCGTGATCCCGAGAGCGGCGTGAAGATTCCCGTCATCATGGCGGCCCAGACCAAGGAGCGGCTCTTTGACCTGTTTATCGATCTGCTTGATCCTCTGGGTGATGAAGTCGATATCGTCTTGGAGACAAGCCACGCGACGCTCGAAGATGGACACACTGACATCTACCGGGAACAGATCGACCTGCCGATCCTGAAGAGCATCCTCTGCGATTTCGAGGACTTGCTGACCAATGACGGTTGCACCGGGATTGCGATCCTCAACCCGATCTGCCCCATGGAAATCCAGTTCGACGAGCACAAGCTGCTCATTATGTACGGACATGATCTCGATGCCTTCGAACGGGTGCTGGAAGATCGGCTGCCCCAGAGTGACACGATTCGCTTCATCACTGAGGCCGAGCATGTTCACTCCTCAAGCGAGGACTTCGCCGAGCAGATGGCGGAGCTGCGGATGCGTCTGAGTTGTGATGATGACTGATGGTTGGCGATTCAAGGCACTGGCGGTCCAGAGCGTCCGCGTTGGAGTCCAGGCTTTAGCCTGTCCGGAACAGCCTAATGGCTGGACTCCAACCCATACATTTAGCCTGGACGCAGCATGACGTTGGGATTGAACGTTGGTCCCTGATTCGAAATCTCAGTCGACGGAGCGACTGAGCTACACCCGTGTCCCCCACGGAAACTTCGCGATGTCGACTCGAACATTGATTCTCGCATGCCTAGCCGGGTTGGTCTGGGGCCTCTTTGTGCCATTGGCCTCCGCCCAGACTGTTCCCAACTTCCAACCCAAGCCTCCGATTCGGCGACCGTTGCAGGCCGCGCCGGGCGCGCGGCCGGTACAGCCGTTCGTCCTTCCTCCCGAGGCTGAGAAGCGGCTTGAGGTGCAGCTCGGAAGAACGGCCCCGCTCCCCGTCCCGCAGGCCGAACCGCAGCCAAAACCGCTGGTCGAGAACATCAAGCGCCCGGTGACTCCGAAGGCCCTCTCGGCCCCGGTGAAGCACGAAGCTTCGCTCGCTCTCGGCGAAGTCCGCTGGCGGCAAGACTACGAAAGCCAGACTCGCCGACCGATCGAAACTGTTCAGTTCGGCGACGGGACCCGGCGGATCGTGGTCCTCTCGAGCCTCTCTGGAAACAGTGATGATTCGGTCGCCATCGCAGAACAGTTGGCGGGCGTGTTTGCTCGCGAAGAACTCATTCCGCGAAATCTGTCGGTACTGGTGATCCGCACTCCGAACCCCGACGGACTGGCCAATCGGACGCTGACCAATTCGAGAGGCGTTGATCTCAATCGCAACTTCCCCTCCCGCCGATTCACAGCCCAGCCCAGCCCCGAAACCGGTCGTCCGGCCAGCGAACCCGAAACGCGGGCGATCATCAACGTCCTGCACCAGTTCAAACCCGAGATGGTGATCCACCTGGTGGAGTCGCGCAGCTCGCGGGGGATGATTCGGACGGACGACCTCAACATCCGGGCGTTGCTTCCGAGTTATGACTTCGCCGAGTTTGAAGGGGTCTACAAGACCGGTTCGCTCTCGGGATACGTGAAGGAAGTCCTCGGTCGGTACATCGTCGAGGTCGAACTTCCGCAAGGTGTCGAAACCACCGGCCAGAATGACGCCCTGATGCAGTTGCTGGTGCTCGTTCTCGACCAGTCGGTCAACAACATCCGATCGCAGCTCGCACCGCGAAACTTGGCTGTGAACGGTCCGCAGCCGACGCTCCAGACCCAAAACACCGGGCAAATCCGGCCTGACGGAGCGGGCGGGTACGTGGAGTTCCTTCCTCCCCCGCCGGACGCACCGCCGGAAGTGGTGCGGTCGAAATACATCGAACTCCCGCCTCCGCCGGAGTAGTTTTTTCTTTGGTCATTAGTACGAGGTGTGACAACTCTGCACACGGTCGGTGAGGCAATTGCCTGACGGGTTGTTCACTCACCGATGGCGGGGATGAGAACAGTGAGTCCCCATG
>JAYSVZ010000764.1:0-9544 GCA_043718305.1 Planctomycetota bacterium
TTCCGGTGCTGGAGAAGGCAGCGTGGCCTTGCCGGGAATCGCCTGCCCGGCGTCATCGTTGCGGCGGGAGCGCTCACTGTCCCAGAACGCAAAGCTGCAGAACCCGAGGGCGATCACCACGGCGAAGACCTTCCCAAGGCACTTGATCGTCGGCGTGTACTTCGGGTGACTCAGTCCCAGCGACTGGAAGGCACTGGCAAACCCGTGCGACACGTGCAGACCGACCACCAGAGCGGCGATCCCGTAGATCAGCTTCCGGGAACCGCTGCTGAGGATCTGAGCGGCCTTCGAGTAAGGGTCCGCAGCCCGCATGGCCTCCGTCGCGAAGACCTCGAACTTGAAGTCGCACAGATGCACGATGATGTACGCGAAGATCAACGCCCCAGTGACAAACATCGTCGTGTCGGGAGCCATGCCGAGGAAGTTGATGACCCGCCCCGGAATCTTCGTCTGCCGCACTGCATAGCCCCGGTCGCCGCGTGCCGCCCGATTTTCGGCAGCGGTCGTGAAGGCCAGATAGATATGGAGCAGCATCGCCCCAAACAGGCCGATCTCCGCGACAATCAAGAACGCCTCGTTCTTGTGCAGGGCGTCAGAGTAAGCGTTGTACGCCTTCGGCCCGGTGAACAGCAACAGGTTTCCGGCCAGATGCACCACCAGGAAGAAGCACAGGAATAACCCCGTGCCCCCCATGACGAACTTCTTCCCAACCGATGATCGCAACGTGGCGAGCAGCCAGCTCAAGGTCCACTCCTCTTGTCGAATCGGCCTGCGTATCCGCCTCTTTCACAAGAGTTTCGGACACGAGACCGCTTAGGGCGTCGCTGTCTCGGCGATTATAGGGCGCGACGCCGGGGCTTCAAACGAGTCACTCGGTGGAGCACGGCTGGCCAGTTTGCCACAATGAACCTCGACAGACATGCCTCGCGCCTGCGCATGCAGTGCAGGACGTTGAGACCTCCCGACGAGTTGGTTGCCGAATTGGCCGCAAGACACTCAATAAACGCAAAAGAAGAGCTGACTTCGGTCTTGCGTTTTTTGAGTGTCTTGCGGCCCAATTCACGTCACCGATCGATCGGGTTTCTACCCCCGTCAGTGCATTGGCTTGCGGCCCGAGGCTGTGCAGTGGCTTCGGATTTTCATTCTGCTATATGACACACTGACCAGCCGAGCTCGGTGGAGCCGTCGGATTCTCCCCCCACGATCCGGTGAGTACAATCTTCCCGACCCACAACCCTTGGAGGTAACGACTCATGCTGCGGACTCTCTTGACTGTTGTTGTTGTGACGCTGGCGATCCCTTTGCTGGCTGAAGATGCCCCGGTCGTCACCAAGGCCCTGATTGATGGGACCGGCCCAGGGTGGGTCGATTTGACCGAGGCGGACTTCGACCGGATCAACACCGATCCCGACACCTTCCAGTGGACGGGAACCGAGGTGCATTGCAAAGGAACTCCGGTCGGAGTGACTCGCTCGAAGAAGAAGTTCACGAACTTCGAGATGGTCGCAACCTGGCGACATAACAAGTCGGGGGGGAACTCGGGGATCTTCCTGTGGGCTCCGGATGCGGCCTTCAAAGACCTGAAGCCGAATCAATTGCCCCCCGGAGGCATCGAAGTTCAGATCCTCGATCATGGATACGCCGAGCAGTATGAGAAGGCTAACGGCAAGAAATCGGACTGGTTCACCACCCACGGCGATGTGTTCCCCGTCGGCTCCTCGACCATGGTCCCCTTCGAGCCCAAGGCCCCCGCCCCGAAGGACAGCCAGCGGGCCTTTCCCCGCAAGGAGCTGAGCAAGGGGATCGGCCAATGGAACCACTACTACATCCGCGCCATCAACGGCGAGGTCCGGCTATGGGTCAATGGCGAAGAAGTCTCCGGCGGGAACCACTGTGAGCCGAAGACCGGCTTCCTCTGCCTGGAGAGCGAGGGGGCTCCCATCGATATGAAGGGCCTTCGCATCCGCGAACTGCCGTAGTGATTCCTCTCCCGGCTTGATTTGTGGGTTGGAGTCCAGCCTTTAGGCTGCTCCGGGACAGGCTAAAGCCTGAACTCCAACCCCAAATCCGAGCACTGACAAGGCAGTTGGTATTATTGATTCACCCACGTTCTGGCGAAACGTGGCTCCGAGTGAATGGCCTCACTCCCCCCCCGCGGCCGATCCACCACCCGGCAACGACTCCCAACAGAATACCGGTGGCGACTCCGATCAAGTGGCACGAGGCACTGATCTGCGGGGTGGAAAAGTCGATGGCCGTTTGCAACACGACAAGCTTCACCGTGAGGGCGAACTGTGATCGGATGCGCTCGGTGGAATGGCGAAGACGACCGAGGAAGAGAATCCCCATCAGAGCCCCCATCAGTCCCATGACCCCACCGCTCGCCCCGACCAGAATCGCTTGCGCCCCTTCATCGCTGGGCCACTGGGCGATGATGAATCCGGGCACGGCCACACAGACCGCGAAGCACACGAGCATCCCGATCGATCCGCATCCCCGCTCGACCCGCCGACCCAGGTAATACAGCCCCATCAGATTGAATGCCAGATGCAGCGGGCCGAAGTGCAATAGCCCATACGTCAACATCCGCCACCATTCGTCAAACGGCGGCTCAAAGGGAACAAGGAGAGCTCCCAGCGAGGCCAGCGTCGCCTCGTCGAGACTCTGGTCCCAGCCGTGACGGACTTCCAAACCGAAGGCCACAAGGAGCGCGACCGCGACCAGGCCAGTCGCCAACGGCCAGCGAGGTTGGACCCCGCTCAGGACCGCGTACCGCGCTTCATGGCCGACATGCCTTCGAAGTTCATCCAGGATCGCCCGAGACTGCGGCGGCAATTCACGGAGATCGGGACCGGAGATATGGACAGCCAGTCGACGGTCGATCTCCAGTCGCAGCACCGGCGAAGCCCATTGACGAAGCTGCTGCAGTTGAGTCTTCCCAGCCTCGATCCGGCCACTGGAAATCAGAGCTACACCGCGCCAGAAGGCGCACGACTCGCGCGGAAAATCGTCGCCATGCGACCGCAGCAGGTCTTCGACACCCGTCACGTCACCCAACAGCGAGAGCGTTCGCAGATGCAATAAATCGTGGTGGTCACTCAGCGATAAAGCTCCGACCAGTTCGATCAACCCCACCCAGTCTCGGCGTTCCGCCAGGGCTGTCAGCTTGACCCCGATCAGGACCGTCAGCCCCTCGCCAGGGCCTTGCCATTGGGCATCGACCCAGTCCTCAAGCTCATCCCAGGCACCACGGGTCTGGACCGCAATGATGTGCATCCATGCTTCCAGGGACTGATCGGACAACGATCGCGAGGCCATCAATTTCCGGGCCGCCTCGAGATCGAGCAGCATGATCTTTTGGATGACGCGGACCCACAGCTTCACCAGCCCAGTCTCGGGGACCGGATGCAGAACACGCAACCCCCGCGACATCCAGAGTGCCGACTTTAAGCGGCGTGTCCGGATCATGCGCAGTGTGGCTTGCTGCATCATGATCGGCAGCAAGATCAACACCAGCCACGGACCGACGGCCACGGTCCCGGCCCATTCGGGATTCCAGTACCACATGCCCCCGAGAAGCCCCAGTATGGCCAGCGATTTGATGGCCCAAGCCCACCCGGGCCGCTGGATCAAGATCCACAGACAATGCACCGCGACCAGTGATACACAGACCCGATTCAGATCCATGCCGGGGCTCTATGAATTACGATTCTTGGGAACAGGGCGGGCCTGGCGGCCGATGACATTTCAATCCGCACGACAGTTCCTAGCTAGGACCATTCGACAAATGATCGTCGTGGTTCGCTCCGCGAACCAACGTTGGATCGCGGAGCGCTCCACGACGATCGGACCGTTGTTGATCGAGCGATCCCTACTCGTACTCCCACTTCAACTCCCACGGGTCTTTCGACTCCTTTTGCCACTCGTGCAGTTGCGTCTGCAACTGCTTCAGTCGCTCGGCATGGTCGGGGCTGTCGGCGAGGTTGGTCGATTCCCACGGGTCGGACTGGAGGTCGTAGAGTTCGAACTTCGGGCGGTGCAGGTATGACTCGACCGTCTTCTGACCGTACTTCGTCTCACCGCGTTGGAGGACCGCCTGCCACGTCGGTGAGGCTTGGATGTCGCTGGCGAACGGATACGGCAACTGGTGGGCGATGTTGAAGATCAGCTTGTCGTCCCCGTCGATCACGACCCGCATGGGGTAGTACATCGTGATCTCATGAAACGTGTGCGAGGCGTACAGCGTGTCCCACCCGGTCGGGTGTTCCTCGTTCATCGCGGTCAGGAACGACCGTCCGTGAAACTTCACCAGTTGAGCCGGTCGGTTGCGGGGCCGGGCGACTTCGGGGTTGTCATCGTTGGCACTGGGGATGATCGGCGGTTGCGGGGCGGGGGTGACTTGGCAGTAATCGAGGATCGTCGGCGTGATGTCGACCCACGAGACACGGGCATCGCAGGTGGCACTCCGTGCCTCAGTCAGCGGATTGCGGACCAGCAGCGGCAGGTGCATCCCCGGCTGGTGCAGGTTCGTCTTCGCTCCCGGAAACGGCGGCCCGTTATCGGTCAGGAAGATCACCAGCGTGTCCTTGGCCCGCCCGCTTGTGTCGAGGTAATCCAGCAGCTTCCCGACGCCCTGGTCGAAGCGATGGATGGCTGTGTAATACTCGGTCAGTTCGGCGCGGACCTCGGGGAGGTCGGGCAGCCAGGGCGGGACGACGATCGACTGCGGGTCGAATGTCTCGGTCGTACAGTCCGGGCAGGGTGACTTACTCGCCTCGTTCGTATTCCCAAACCCGCCCGGCCCGCCGCCCCGATGCGGGTCGCTGGAGCAGTAGTACAGGAAGAACGGTTTGTCCCGCGTCTGCTCCATGAAGGCCACCGCGTTCTTGGCCATCTGCGTCGAGTTGCGGGCTCCTTGAATCTTCTCGTTGCGGTACTGGTCGAAGTGGTACACCGCTTCCGGAGCGAGGTGGTACTTCCCAATCGAGCAGGTCACATACCCGGCTTTCGACAGCAGCACCGGCAGACTCGGCACCGAGGAGTAAGTCGAGAAGTGATGGTAGTCATGGGCATGCCCGTAGTGCCCGGTCGCATGATTATGCAAACCGGTCATCAACACCGAGCGGCTCGCGCTGCAACTGGCTGTCGTACAGTGGGCCCGCGTGAACCGCGTTCCGGTGGCTGCCAGCCGGTCCAGCCCCGGCGTCTTGGCCACGGTGTCCCCATACGCTCCGATCTGGAACCCGAGATCATCGGCGACAATGAGCAGCACATTCCGGCGAACCGGAGCATCCTCGGCTCCTGCTTGCGGAAAGCCCGGCAGCAGACCGATCGATAGCAGAACAAGCAGACTTCGCAGAGATCGACGCGACATCCGGCACCTGGAGAATGAAGATCGGAGGGGCTCCGAAGTGTAGGTCGTCGTTCACCTTCCGAACACTCTTCATCGAAGCCGGAGGTGAAGCCGTGTGTGCATCCGAAAAGTAGGCAGCCAGACTCTCTGCCCCCTCTCCCCACTGGCGGTGCGACTTTCAGTCAGGCGTGCGGCCAGAAATACGATCCCCGTAGGACGGGCATTCCTGCCCGTCCCGGAGCGAAGGCCAACCTCCCGACCTACTCCGTTCGGCCATTCGTGAGTGACGCGTTCGCTCGGGACGGCCTGGAAAGGCCGTCCTACGGGTAGGCATCTTCTGGCCGCTCGCCTAAGGACATGGCTGAGGGGAGAGGGGGCAGGACTTGGCGGCTGCCGACTTTTGTGATGCACACACGAAGAAGCCGTGGGTCTTAAAGGTCTCGGCGAGATCAGATGCCCAGACGCGGTCATCGGTGATCAATCCACCAAGAAAGCCGGGCTTCCCCCCATGCATCAGGCCCCCGGGGTGAACCGGGGGCCTGGGAAATCGGAAGCTGTCAGGCGACCAGATCGTTACTCTTTCGGTGCGAAGAGGAAGGTCTCGCCGTAGACTCCCTTCTCGTCGGGAACGGTGTAGCTCCCGGTGACCGAGAAGTATTTCGCGACCTTCTCGAACTCCGGCAGGACGCTGAAGTCGAACTGCCCCTCGGTTGCCGCGTCGAAGCGGCCACTGCGGAGCATTTCGTAGGTCGGCAGCAACTGCTTGGCGAGGTCACCAAAGGAGATCACCGAGACCTTGTCGGGCATCAGTTCGGCGACCGACTTGTAGGCTTCCGAATCGGCCAGAGTGTCATCGCTGGCCGGGCGAACCGCCGCTTCGACCATGTCCGCACTGGTGCCGATCAGGAAGTAGTCCTTGGCAATCGCCATCGCCGGGGCAATCGGGGCACCACCCGCCTGGAGGTCGTAGATCTTGGTTCCATCGAAGTCCCGGTCGGTGACCTGGGGGCCCACATGGCCCAGAATGATGTTCAGCGTTTCCTGAAACGCCGAAGCGTCCTTCAGTTGCAGACCGATCAGGTACTTCTGAGGCATCTGCTGATTCTCAGGATCGACTTCCGCTGTGACCACAATGCGGCCGTCCAGATGATCGATCAAATCCTTCTTGGGATGGAAGCCAGCTCGCTGTGCCAACTGGTCGACTTGCTGCTCGGCGATTCCGGGCTGACCCGCAATCGCGTCGGCCATTTCCGTAAGTGCATCGTAGGCCCCATGGATGTCCCAGTTGTATGACGCATACTGCGGCGTCGCAGCCCCAATCCACGCGGGTGGCGACAGGTCGATCGCCGGGCACTCGAAGGCCCGCAGCACACCGGTTGTCGGCTGTTCGACGTAGAAGAGCGACTTGCCGTGCAAGTCATAGCCGCCTTCGGCGATGTCGAAGCTCCCTCCCATGGCCTTGAACTTGTCGAGGCCGAGCGTCGGCAAATAAGCGGAGACCATCAGAGCTTGCGTCGAGAACTCTTCGCTGGAGTTCATGGCTGCGGTCGCCAGACCCATCGGGTCGACGTACCACTCGATGACCGAACTGCCTTCGGAACGCGTGGCGCACTTCGTGCGGATGTAGCTGTAGACTTCTTCTTCGGCCAGGACATCATCCGATTCCCCATCCCACCGGGCGAGGACATCGCTGATCACCGACAGATCGGAGCCAGCCACCAGCGTGCCTTCGGAGACGAAGTAGCAGAAGGTGTTCTTCTCATCCGAGTTGGAGCCGGGCTTGGGCAGGTCGTAGATCGTGACTTCCACATCTTCGATCGTTTCGGTCTTCTTCGTGGAACCGTTCTTCGTCAATTCCTCGTCGAGTTTGGCCATCAGCTTGTCGAGAGTCGACTCCTGATCTCCGATATCGATGAACGCCACACCGGCCAAGTTTCGTCCGGCAGGCTGGAGGAGGGACAGGCAGAATTCCCCCTGTGGCAGGGCCAGCAGTTCACTCACGGGGAAGCCGAGTTCCTTGCCCGCTTCTTTCGCTCCTTCCTCGAAATACTTTTCGATCTGGTCACGGATCTTGTCCATGGAACCGTCTTGGTAGAGCTTTCCAAACCCCGTCTCGGGGAGCCGCTCCTTCAGATCGGAAACATCCGAGATGCGAATGTGCAGCAGAACTCCCGGTGGGAGCAGCCGGTCCGAGGCGACCGCTTCGTCGTCATCGGCTGACCGTGCGATCCCCGACCAGAGAGCCGCCACGATGGCGACTCCACAAACCATCATCCGCCCGAATTGTTGTCCGTACCTCATCCTGACCCTCGCTCCCTTGATGTCGAGCCATGCGATTGGGGCGCAGCGGTTGCCGTCCCTCGAAAATCGCATGACCGGTATCGCGCTATGTTACCGTTACCCAGGGGAATCTGGGAATCGTTTCAAGAGAGTTCGCGTTTTGGGAAGGTTTTCGGCTGACCAGAAAAGCAACTACGCTTGATTCCAACGCCTCTGTCATGGAGAGTGATGCCTCGGATGGCAAACTGTAGGTTGCCGTCCCCTTCGCCAGGAAACTCACCGATGCAAGCCCACGTCGATCGTTACTCCCGGTTCGGTCTCGTTCGCGACATGCTGGCCACCCCTGCCGTGGTGCGGCAGTTCAACGTGCATCAGATGGCCGAGACCGCCCTCGAGATCGCAGCACTCGGACGGCTCTTATTAACGGGAGAAGGCTCCAGCCGCATCTTCCCGGCGAAGAGTGCGATGGCCCATTCTCGCCGCATGGGATGGCCGCTCACCGTGCATACCGAGGCGGGGCGACAGGCTCGCGAGTATTCTCTGAAGGATTGGGCCGTTTTCGCGCTCTCCAACTCCGGGCGCACAGCCGAGGTGATCGGCCTGTTCAACGAACTGCAAGCGGCGGGACACTCCGCTCGGTTCAGCCTGACTGCGTTTGCGGGGTCGAAGCTGGAGTCACTCTCTGCCAAGGGGTACACGTTGAGCTGTGGTCCTGAAGGGGCGGTGGCGGCGACAAAGAGCGTGATGGAGCAGGCGTTGTTCTACCGGGCCTTGTTGGAAGCGGTCGCGGGAGCTTCGACGCTTGAGGGGCGGCTGGGGTGGCTGGGCGACACGCTGGAGACGGCTTTAACCACGTCGATCCCCCTGGAAATTGTCCAGCGGATCGCCAAGGCCGGAACGATCTACTGGGCGGGCCGCAACGAGGGCGTGGCCGAGGAATTGGCTCTCAAGACCAACGAGATTACTCGCAAACCTTCGGATTACCTGGAGGGAACCTACGCCGTGCATGGGATCGAAGAGGTGATGCACTCCGGCGACGTGCTGCTGTGGATTGATCCGTACGCCGAATCGGAGCAGAAGTTCGCCGAGGTGCTCGTGAAAGGGGTCGGCATGACGATCGTGGCGATCGCCTCGCGTCCGACGCAGTTCCCGACCATCCTGATCCCAGAGGCGGGCGACCTGAACCCGTTCGTCCAGATGGCCGGCGGCTGGAATGTGCTGGTCGATGTAGGGCTGCAACTCGGGATCGATCTCGACAAACCGCAACGGGCGCGCAAGGTGGGAAACGAGTTTGTAGGGTAGTCCGCCACCGCGGAATTAACGCATCACCCGACGCGATCTTCGCCAAGCCTCCCTCCTCCGCCCCAACGGGGCAGCCACAAATCAGCCTGGGGCAGAGCGACCAGCGGGAGCGCCGCCCCAGGTCGCAGAATCCCCCCGCGCCCTCAGCCCTGAAAGGGCGAAACAGAGCTGTGGCATCGCCTTGTGTCGCTCTTTCAGAGCTTGGCGAGCAAGAGGACTCGACTCCCAAGGCGTGGCCGGCCTGGCCCTGGGCTGGTTTGTCGGTGCCCTTTCAGGGCGGAAGAAGGGAGCATTCCCGAGAAGGGGATGACGTGCGACTCGGACTCTGGCTTTGGTGATCTGGGGCTTCCGCAGTCCCTGTAGCGTGGGCTTTAGCCCACGCGAGAGTGTTGTCGTTAGGGAAACGTCAGGGTGGCTTTCTCTTGGGGCACCTTATTATTTAGCCTGTCCGAAGCAGCCTGAAGGCTGAACTCCAACCCGTGCTACATATCGCTCATTCCGGCACTGGATCCTCGGGCCCGATCGGCTTCCCCTCCCACACCGGTTGGTTGTCATAGATCGTCAAAATGCGATGGGCACTGCCGGGAGCGGGACCGGCGTCGCGCTTCG
>JAYSVZ010000765.1:0-9542 GCA_043718305.1 Planctomycetota bacterium
CAGGCGGCACAACAAGCCGCGCTGGAAGCCGAACAGGCCATCGATGCAGAACAGGACGAGGAGGTCGAAGCGGCGAACCCAGAGACCGTCTCGGAAGCTGCAACCGTCGACGACACCAACGCTCCGAAGTCACTCTCCATCGAGCAAGCCCGCATGCCAAAACGCCAAGCGGGATAACTGGGTAGGCAACCATTTGCCCGCTCTCGGGCCTACTTCGTCTTCTTCAGTTCCGCCATCTCGGTGTCGAACTCGCTGAGCATCTCGGGCGACAAGTGCTCGATGGCCTGCTCTTTGATCTTGTTGCACAGCTTGGTAATCCGCGATTCCTGGGCTTTGTCCCGGCGATCGCGTGCGGCTTGGATCCCTGGCAGGCGAAGCTTTTCGATGCGTTCTTCAAACAGTGCCAGCGTCGGCAACTCGGCGATCTGCTTTTGGAATTCGGTGACCTGCTCGAAGTTCCCCTTCTCACCGGCTCCCCGCGCCCGCGCCATCATGACGTGCCGCCGAGCGACGATGTCGACCAGTTCGCTTTGCAGCAGTTCGGTTTCCGCCTCCACGTTTAGGCGGGTCGAATCGTCCGGGACATCGAGACGCATTTCCGATGCGTACCCGGGAATGATCGGAACTTTGGCCAAGGGAGCCACCCCGCTATAGACGACCAGCGATTGCAGCCGATTCGTCGGATCGACAGGGATCGTGACCCGGCCCATGCGATCGGTTCGTAACTTGAGAAAGGTGTCAGGCTCCTTTTTGTCGGGCACTTTCAGTCCGGTCTTCTCGTCAAGGATGAGCTTCGCTTCGGGATGGCTCTGAAGCTCGACGCGGTAGCCCGCCATTGGGGAATCGGGCTTGCCGCGCGGGTTTACGGAAACGGTTGACGTGGGATTATGTGCATTGACCTTCAGCCCCAATGACTCGGCCCGTCGTTTGGAAGCAGCCAGCGGCGAGACGAACGGCGTGATCTGGGTGGTTCGCATGAATCCCCGGTCAACAAGGTCAACCCGCAGATAGCTCCACGGCACCTGCTGAATTCGACGCAGCACCAGCTTCTTGTCGGAGTAGCGAATGTAGGTGGTGATGAAGTCCCCCAACTGGAACGGCGTCAGCGATGCATCGGGTGGCAGAAAGTCACCACCGCGAATCTTCATCTCGACAATGTTTCCATCGACAGCGGTGATCGAGACGAGTGGTCGAAACAGGGCCAGCGTCAGATCGGCAGCTTGGGTCGGAAGGCTGCGACGGTCAAAGGACTCCCGCGTCAGGAGCGGTGTGATCGTCTGCGTGGCCTTGTCCCATTCGATCCCTGACAGGCGAAACTTGGTCCCGGTCCGGTCGAGGGTCAGGGCGAACTTCTTGTCGAAGGGGGATTCAAGCAGGACGGCGGTCCACTCCTCAGTGGATAAGTTCGCGAGCATCCCGTTCGTGGAGGGCTCGCTCATCGGGGCCAGTTCGACACGAGACTCCCACGAGACGCCGATGCGCGCTGCGAGAATCTCACGCAACTGGTCGACAAGACGGGTCGCTTCGGCATTCGAGAGTGTTGAGTCAACGGAGATTCCCAGCGACACCGAGATCTTGTACGGCTGGCGGTCGAAGGGGATGACGACCGGTTTCGGCGGGAGTTTGTCGACGGGCTTAGCCACCGGTTTGGCAACGGCGGGAGGCGTAGTCGCTGCAGCAGTGGGAGCAGCCGGTGCCGGTTGCGGTGCCGGCGTGGCCGCTGCCGTGGGGGATTCAGCGGGCGCGGCCTCTTGACCGACGGCCAGCTGCGCCAGCGCCAGGATCAACAGGCCGATCACGGAGAGTCGCATCGTTGGAATCTTCATCAACCACTCCGGCGACATGGTCGGTGACTCTGAGAAGTCAGTGCGCCGACCGGACATCGAACAGATTAAGGACGCCGCGAATCAGGGGAGCGTGGCCTCGGTGTACCAGCGGTCAAGCTGATCGTATGCGTGCAGCGGCGATTGCGGCACGCCCCGCGTGTTACGCCGAATGACCAGATAGCCATCGACTTCGAACAGTGGCAAGTAGGCAGCCTCGACCGACATCCGGCGATGCAATTCCTTGCACTGTTCCATGGCCAGCGTCCAGTCCGCCGTGCGATCGAGGTCGATCAACTGCTGCCGGAGCCAGTCGGGTTTCTGAAACAGATCCGACAAACTCGGGCGGGTGCTTTGCGTGATCAGCGACCACCACTCCACCACGGGTTCCGGCGACGCCCCGACGCGGTAGATCAAGTCGTACTTGGTTTGCGGACCGGCATCATCCGGCACGATCTCGACCTTGATCCCGATCCGGCTCCAGGCCCGAACCATCACCTCGGCCGCCGCCCGTTCAACTTGCGACGGAGGGACGACCATCTTGAGCGTGGGGAGTTCGGTGACTTTGAGCTGTTGCCCGCTGGAGACGGCCATGGCGATCGACGCCGAGAAATCGTGCGTCAACTTCCGGGCCTGCAAGCTGTTCCCGTAGCTCGTGCTGGGGAAAGGTGAGTCGATCAACCGCCCATGCTCGGCCTTGGGATCGCGGAGGATCGTCTCCTTCAACAACGCATCGCGGTCGATCGCATAGGCCAAGGCTCGCCGAAGATCCCGGCTCTTCCCAGCCGGACTCTCGGGATGGAACAGAATCACATGCGTCGTCGGCAGCCCGTACTTCAGGATGTCGAAATCCTTCTTCGCCTTGTCATCCGCTTGCAGCCGCCGGATGTACCAGTCCGGCAGGTCGGGCGCCAACGAGACTTCACCCCGCAGCAGAGCCTGTACCACGCGATCGTAGTTCGGGTACTTGTGCTCCACGATCTCGGCGACGTGATACTGCGGCAGCTTGGGCGGCTCCGGGCGGGCTCGGCGATAAACTGTCTTCTGGTCCGCGTCGTTCGAGGCCAGCCGGAACCCGGTTCCTTCGGCCATCGGGTCGGGGTTGGCCAGCGGATAGATTGTCGAAAAGAGGGCTTCAATCCGCGCTGGAACGCGATTGAACGAAATGATGAACTCGCGGGGAGTTTTGACTTCGATTGTTCGAATGTAGTCCGCCAACCGGTCATCATACTGATCGCTTTGCGGATCGATCCGCGCTCGAAGCAAGTTGACCACTGTCGGGGCATCGAGTTGCGGCTGCGATTCCCACGGTTGTCGCGACTGACGCAGCTCGAACCGCATCCGGCGACCGAGGTCGTACGGTTCCCACTCATTGAAATAGCGCGTCCGGTATTGCCCCGTTCCACCGGCCATCCGGTCAAGGGAAAAGAGCGGCGTCCGATGGAGTCGCTCTTCGCGAAGCTCGGCATCGACCGGTTGCGGGTAGGCTGTGGGATCGCCGGTGAGCCGCACCACCCCGACATGCAGTCGTTGATACCGCTCGACGATGGGCTTATGACGCGCTTTGAGGTTCTTAAGCTTCGGCCAGATCACAGCCGCTTGTTCGGCGAACTCGGGGGCCTCTTCGAAGCGTCCCGCCTTGTAGGCTTCCTCGGCCCGTTCGAGCATTCCCGTGGCGCGCTGTTCCAGCCCAGCGGAAAGCGCTCCCACCTCGGGACTGTTCGGGTAGAGCGATCGCAGTCGCTCTAATTGGTGGTGTGCTTGCGGGTAGTCCTCGGCCTCGGCTGCGGTGAGCGCTAATCTCTGCAACACGTCGCCGACCGATTCCGCGAGGCCCACGAAGTCGGGTTGCCGCGAATGGAGTTCTTCCAGCGGAACGAGCGCATCTTCTAAACGACCGACATCGATCCGGAGTTTAGCGTCGGCCATCAGCAACCCGTTGATCTGATCGGAAAGACCGGGCCAGGTCGGAACCTTGTCGAGCATCCAGTTCAGGAACTCGAGCGCCAGGTCGATCTCCCCCTTCTCGACGAGCTGTTGCATCTGCTTCAGCATCAGATCTTCGTGATGCACGATCTGCCGAATGTCCTTGATCGCAATGCGGACTTCGGGAGCTTCTTTCTGATCGGGGACTGTGAAATAAAGGTAAGCGAGTTCAGCTTGTTCTTCCTGAACTTTCGCCAATTCGTCTCCGGTGAGGCCCTGCTTCTCCTTCTGCTTCGCGTCATACTCTGCTTGTCTTTTGCCCAGCGTATCGGGGCGCGGAACGATCGACTCGACGACCAGCACGCGGTCGGAAAGGAGGACGACCCAGTCGCGGAGCGGCCCGGTGAGAAGCGCCTTGGCGTCCGGAACAACCATCACCGAGATCATCGGCAGGCTTTCCTCGTCGACCATCGGCTTGGGCTTTTCCGCTGGCTCAGCCGGTCCGGCTGCCGGGGCGGCAGGGGTTTCGGGAGCGGGGGCGGCCCCGGCCTCTTGGGCCGAGGAGATGCGAACCGCAACGAGTGCGACAAGTCCCGCCAACCCGAGACCGAGAACGAGTTGTCGTATTGATCGCCAGCCCATCCGGGGCCTCCTGTCGGTTTCGAGTCGTGACAGGCTGGAAGCCTATCCTCCGGGATCTACGGTGCGGGTGTGAGCCGTTGGAACCCGCCGTCCCACGTCAGGACAAACGTCTGTTTGGCAAATTGAAATGGTCCCGAGTCGAGCCGCCCCGAGACCCATTGCTCGGTGACCGTTTGCCCCGTCGCGGGATCGACCGTCAGCACTTGCCCATCGCGGAAGGCCAGGACCAATTTCCCATCGACCAGCAGCGGCGAACCGGCCAGCGTGGCCCCTTCGGTCGCGATCTGCCACTTCGAGGTCAGGCCCTCGTCGAGGTTCAAGCAGTGCAGAGCGTTCCGCCCCGTCTCGACGATGACACCCGCCTCCGTGACAAAGGCCGGTCCACTCGGAGCCGGGTCGAACACGCGACGCCCCTGTGGCTCCAGCTTGGTCGCCTCATAGACCTGAACATCGCCCGAGGGACAAGCCACGGCGAACCGTCCTTGGGCGATCGCCATCTCCCCGATCGTCGGCCCCGGCAGGGCCACTCGCGAGACCTCGGCCAGATGCGGACTCGGATTCTGTTGCTGGCGAATCTGAAGCAGGACGCCGTCTTCAGTCAGAGCCACCACGGTCGTATTGTCGACAGGTAGCAACTGCTTCCAGATCGGGGGCTTCTCACCGCTGGGGAACTCGAAGTCCTGAACCGGAGTGTCGCCCGCTCCCGACTGGGCGACATGCAACCGACCCACGAGCGGGACCACCACTTTCTTCCCCATCGGGACCGGGTTGCCTTGAGGATTCGCCGGGAGGGCGGCTTGTCGCTCGACCTGCCCCAGGCGATTGATGACCCACAAGCGAGCTTGCGGCTCGCCACAGGCGACAGCCACTTGAGCATCGGGCAAGGGACCGCCGTACAGGCGGCCCTTCGTCCCTTCGTCGATGGTCAGCCGGTTCGCCGACTCGGAAATGAATCCCGAGTCCGACAGCATCGCTTCGGACAGGCGAAAGCTGGCACCGGCCTCGTTGATGGCCACCAGCGACGGGGCGTCCCCGCCTTCGTAAGGCGAGATCGCCAAGAGCCGCGCGCCGGTGACGACTTGCCATTCGCTTTCGAGCGTGTCCCGCTCCGTCTGGGTCAAGGTGATCGCATCGGTGAATGGACGCCGCCGAGCATTAAACAGCAGCGGCCCCTGCGATTGGATCGGCTGGGACGAAATCCCGACCGCCGCCTCTTTGGAATCGGGCTGAATCACGTCGGTGACGAGTTGCAACCGGCGGAGGGCACTGCTCGCCATCCAGACCTGCCGCTCGGGGCCGAGGGTCAGATAGATCGGGCTCCCTTGAGCGCCTTGCACCTGAAAGACGGGCCCCACGGTGAGCGGTTTCTCGCCAGCGACATCAGAGACCGAGAAGGCACTGACCCGTTCCACCGACGAAGGAACGAACAGATCCCGGCCGCGCACCACCGGCTCATCGACCACCATCCCGGCGACGGGCGCTGTGGCGACTTGCGTCAGTCCCGTCGTGGCATCACGGGTCAGCAGTCGCAGCGTGGAAGCGGCTTCCGACTGGTTCTCCACAAAGAGGACGTACGGCCCCATGGAAACCAGCGGGGCTGCGATCGACTGGGCCTTCTGTCCCAGGTAGCTGACGCCGACACAGGCCAGCGGGGTGCGCGTCAGCACATACCCCATGTCCTGATCGCCAATGACGACGAGATGTTCATCCCCGATTGCCGCCGGGCCGACGACATGCTGCGAGAACTTCAAGCGGCTCACAATCGATCCGGTCTGGATATCGATCTTGAGCAAGGCCCCGCCTTCGGTGGTCAAGTAGATTTGGCCGCCATCCAGCAAGGGCTTTCCGCTGGCCCGTTCACCCAATGCTTGTCGCCACACCAAAGCCCCGGTCAGCCGGTTGACCCGCACGAGTTCATCCCGTTCGGAGTCGTACGCGATGAGGCTCGGAAGCGTCCCCTCTTCGAGAGGGAAGAACGCCGGATCGGCCCCCACCGGTCGTCGCCACAGCGGCAGGCCAGTCACCGTATCCACGCCATACAAGCAGTCTTTCCCTTGAACCCAGACCACTTCGTTGACGGACACTTGGTCATTCTTCGAGCGCGCGTTGACCGCCAACACCTTCGGAGCGGGAAGCGTGTCGGCGTCGGTTGTTTCCGCCGCAGTATTCGGATCATCCGAGACCACCAATGACCGCTCCAACTCGAGCGTTTGCGTCATCAGGTCGCGAATCTCTTTCTGCTTTTCGAAATCGGGGTAGTCCGCCAGCAGCGCCCGGCGCGGAATGAGAGCGGCCATCGGCTTCTTCGCCGTCAGCTCCGCCTTGATCGCTTCGATCTTCGATTTCAACTCGCCCGTCTTGTTGATCTTCAACTCGGCGGTTCGCTTGGCATCATCGATCGCTCGGAGCTTGACCGTCGGCTGGGATTCTTTGGGGCTAAAGTTCACCAGCATCAACCGAGCGGAATCGACCGCCGCCAGAAGTTCGCGGTTGTTTTGCTTGGCCGCCATTTCCGCGGCCCCGGTGGCGATGATCCCCGCTCGTGAGGCGAGTTGGTCCTTGAGGGCGTCAAACCCTGGCTTCTCGCGCTGGGCTCCAGCGAAATCGCGGAGCCGCTTGACCGCTTCGCCGAAGTTCGAGTTGGCTGTCGAGACCATGTCGACGTTGGCAAAGCCCGCCATGATCTCGGCTTCCGGCACCTTCTCATGCTTGGGGAAGTCTGTGACGAACTTATTCAGGGCTTCAACCCCTTGGTTGAGCTTCCCTTCGGTGATATGGCTCACAGCCTCTTCATAGATCTGAAGGGTGGTCCGCCGACCGGCAATGAAGTAGAAGGCCAAACCGACCAGCGTCGCCAAGACAATCGTGCCGAGCAGAAAGAGGACGATCGGTGACTTGACCGGGTCTTGCTCCCCGGGCCGTTTGGGCTTGCCGGTGACCGCATGCAGCAGACTTGGCTTGGGATGGCTGTCGACCGTGTCTTCGACTTCCTCGAACGCCTCCGCAGCTTCGACAACCACCTCTTTGGGCGCGGGCTTTTGGGGCTTGGCGGGAGCGGCTTTGGGGGAAGCCTTGGGAGGCGAGACCGCTGGAGTCTCGTCGTCATCGTCGATCGATTCGAACGGATCATCCTCGTCGCGAGCGGGCTTCCCCTTCTTCTTGCTGGATCCCCGGCTGTCGAAGGCCAGCATCTCCAGGCTCTTAGCCAGATCCTCGTCGGTCTTCTTGGTCGGAGCTGCCGGTTTGGTACCCGACGCGACTTTGCGGTTCTCGACTTTTTGGGCGATCTTGATCTCTTCGGAACCGGGGCGCAGTCCGATCTCGTCGACGATCGGAGCGACTGCCTTGGGGGGCGAGCCGTCGGGGTCGACGAAGCGGACATCAATGGTGCCAAACCGCAACGTGTCCCCCGAGGTGAGCGCGGCCTTTTTGACCAACGTTCCATTGACATCGATCGGGGCTGTGCCAGCGGCGACGACCTCCCAGGCCTCCTTGTTCCAGGAGACGCGGGCGTGCATGATCTCGACGCCGTCCTCTTCGATTCGAAGATCATTGGACGAGTGGCTGCCGATCGACATCGGCTGGCGCTTGTAGAGGTCGCGCCGTTCGAGTTCACCGGTCAGGTGGATGATTTCGAGGAGAGCCATACTCTGCTGTCGTCCCGTGTGAATCAGTGGTGCCCATCATCACTGCATGCTGGCCCTTCGCGAACGCGAAGACCCACCTAGGATCACTTCAAATACAACTGCCGTGAGACCACGAACTCGTACCCTTTTCCCTTGGTGTTCACCAGGAAGTAGGTCCGCCGAACCTCTTTCAAGTTCCGCTTGGCGTAGTTGAACTCCAGGTTCAGGAGCAGTTGCTCGGTCTGCTGTGGGTAGAAGTGGAAGATCACCGCTTTGCCGACTTGCAGGCCGGACTTCTGAAAGATCTTCTCGTCGGCAGAGCGCCGCTCGCCGCCTTCCCACTTCATATAGAGCCGTTTCTCGTCCTTGCCCGACATGGCGTATCGCGGCTTGGGGGTTCCCGCGAGCCCCGAGATGTAGGCCATCCGACCATCCGGCAAGATCGATCCGAGTTCGATCCCAAAGAAGTCGAGCTGCTTGGCGTACTCTGTCAATGATGTTCCATCGGCAAAGCGGATGAACCACCGCAATTCGGGGGCGACGCCGCCGCCATTCCCCGGACCAAACCCCAGTGGACGGCGTTTCCCGGTCCCTGTGGCCGATCCGTTAAAAGTATCCGTGCCGGACTGCTCAACCTGAGCAAAGGTATCCATTCGCTCGGCCACTTCGGTGGCGATACCCGTACCGATCACGATCTCCGAGATCGCCTCCTGCGCCATGATCCCCTCGCGCGGCTCATCCGGGGTTTGAATATCGAGGGTCTCGTTGGGGTCTCCGTTCTCGTCGCCCCCACCGGTCACCTGCTCCATCATTTCCAGTGGAACAAAGACCGGGGGCGTTTCTGGAATCGTGGCATAGAACAGTCCAAAGGCCCACAGAACCCACCCCAGAATCGCCAAGCCCAAGGCCAGGAGTGCCGAAATGGCAATGTCATAGCCCGAGAACTTCAGAAACGGCATCCGGACTTGCGGGTCGGGCCTGCCCAATCGTGCGGGGGGCGGCGGTGGCGATTTGATCGCAGCCATGACTCACTCGGGAACGGACCATTGAACCGACTTCGTGACTCCGGGGAGAGAGCCAGACACGAATACGAAGCCACCGGGGAAGCCCCGCCCGCAATGCTATTGGTGCCTTCAGTGAGTGTCAACGAGGGGAGACATTGATCCACCGGTTGGGGAGTCCCCGGCGAAGAGGATGCAGTCGTTTCCATCTCCATGGAACATCTCGCCCACCCTTGGCACTGGAGGATTGATCCCCGATACTGCCGTCGAATCCAAGCCACGGAAAGCTTCCTCATGCGCAACACCACCGCCACTCAACCGCTGTTCGACTTCTCGGCCACTGGACGGCGCTCAACGCGGTTTCCAGCTGCCGATGTGCCGGGGGGGGCGCTCTCGGACCTGCTGCCGATGAGTTCGCTGGCCTCCAACCCGCCGCCGTTGCCGGAGTTGTCGGAGGTCGACATCGTGCGGCACTTCGTCAATCTGTCGACGCTCAACATGTGCGTCGACACGCACTTCTACCC
>JAYSVZ010000766.1:0-3150 GCA_043718305.1 Planctomycetota bacterium
CTCGTTCAGCTGGACTTGCAGGCGTTCGGCCATGGAGCGGGACTGCTGGCCGATGCGGCGGAACTCGCCTTGATTGGTGATCCCCGCGAGCGAGGCTCCCAGCACCGGGAAGAACCCGCAGAAGAACGTGAGTATTGCACCTCGCAGATGGAAGGAGCCGATTCCGCCCGCGATATGCAGAAGACAGAAGACCAACGTCCCCCCGAACAGGAACAGCTCGGTCATGTGCAGCTTATGCTCGATGGTAGTGGTGCGTTTGGCAGTGGTCTGATGGAAGCCGATCTGCCCGATGAGCAGAGCCCGGATGTCGGCCAGGCTGCGTTCCAGGTACAGGCGATCGACCTTGGCCGAGGGCAACCCGAGAGCCCGTTCCAGCGAGCGGGCGTACCACCCCATCCAGGACGTGGCCGGGTCACCGTAGCTGGCCAGATGGGCCGGGACCGACGGCGAGGCTCGCTGGCCGCCGAGGGGGGCTGCCAAGCGCTGATGCCGCACGATCTCGGCCAGTAGTCGATAGTCGAGCCAGCGTTGGTGCCAGTCCCGCTTACGACCGAGTACGACCACTGAGATGATCAGCAGGATCGCCAGACACTCCAGCACGGCAAAGATGATCTCTCCGGCTTCATGCTCCGGCATATCGAGTGCGGACGGTGCCAGAGCACACGCCACCGCCAGCGCCGCCAGCAAGTAGGCCATCACGAACGCGCTGCGATACCCATCGGCATACCGATCGGCCAGCTTGTCCGGCCACGCATAGTACGGACGCAACTGGTCGATCACGCGGGCGACGGGGTGATCGGGGTGACGCGGCCAATCGGGTGTGACAGCGTCCTCGTACGGCTGAACCGACATGGAAGGTGGTGCCCAGCTGGAAAGGGGCAACCAGCTCGTCTTTCCCAGGATGTTGCGAAACCACTTCCAGAAGATCGCGGGATTCCAACGGGCCTGCCTCTCACGCAGATACGCCTTCCACCCCTTGTTCGGGTTGTCGAGGCGATGGGCATGGTCCGTTGCAGCCGGTGCCTCGGGGAATTGCAGCAATCGCTGGACCACGGCTGACAACGCGGATCGATCCGACGAGTCACTCAGCGTGATCGTTTCGCCCTCGTCGCCCAGACGATCGCGTAGCTGTCGCTGATTGGTGAGCAGCTGCCAGTGGTGCGGGGCCTTGGCATCGATCCAGGCGACCGGGACACCGCGACCGAGGGCGGCATCGAGGATCACCTCCGTGCCGCCCCGCAGGTTCTTGCGCTCGCCGTCCCAGACGACGACTAGGAGGTCCGACTGGTTGAGGACCACCTCGCCCGCGATCTGGTAGGCATACGATTCATCCCCGCGTGTGCCATCGAGTTCGAACACGGTCTCAGCGCGCGCGAGCAGTTCGCGGAAGGAATCCAGTGCGCCGGGGACGAGGGCCTTATCCGGGGCGAAGTCGTGCTCGTACTCCTCGCGATGGAACGGCAGCACCGCGGTCAGCGTGTAACCCGCATCGAGAGCCCCCGAAGCAAAGATGCGGTCCACTCCCTCGGCCAGCGGTGACAACGCCCGCAGTTGGGGCGGGGATGCGGAGTAGCGTTTGGCGTTGTCCGGCACGCGGTGATGGTCGATGACAGCTGCCTGCACTGTTTGCAGCATCTCTCGTAACCGCTGGGCGAGTTCATCGGCGTTGGCATTCTTCAGCCGATTCGGACGATGCCCGACGACACCGACGCGAAACGCCAACGAAACTCGCGGCGGCCCAGCTGGGTGCTGCGCGGAAGAGACGGAAGTCGGATTCATCAGAGGTCACTCGCGAGGGTGTCACAGCCCGAACGACGGACTTCGTTGTCCGTCGCCTGAAGAGAATATCGTACTGCCTCGTTCGCCGCCAAACGCAACAACTCGACATACTCCTGATCCACACCCATCCCCCAACCCTCCTTGGCCACGCAGACGATTCCCAATCGTCAAAAAGTGTCGCAGTTCTGCTTATTTTCGCAGAGACCAACTTAGGTAAACTTCATCGAGCCGGTCGCCTTATTGCAGGCGAGGCGTTGTCTGGGCTGCCCGTTTGGGGGTTTTAAGTGGCGCAGCTTCTGGAGGGGCCTTGGTATCGGAGAGTTTTGTATAGCCCCCAAAAGTCGGCACCTTGAACGGATTGAACACCCAAGTGGCGTCCAGTTTGGTGTCGGCAAATTGGTAGACGACTTCCTTGTTCCCCGCCGGGTCGATTGTTCGCAAATGTTGCGGCAGGAAAGTTTTCGGATTCAGCATCACCTCGGCTCGGGTGTACTCGCGGGCCACCTCGGGGTCAAAGGGGTGGGCCACGACATGAACGGCTGCCCCTTTCCCTTTCAGATTCTGGGGGTCGTGGAACTCCCCAAAGGTCAGGTGAAACCGTTCGAGCGCATCGTCGACCTTCATCCCAAACAGAAACGGCAAGGGACTTTTTGTAATGTTCTTACCTCGATTCGCCAGAGGAATCTCGATTTGATGATAGGTCTTCTCCTTGTCATCCAAAATGAAGATATTCTCGCCCGTGCTGATCCACTGGGTGGGGTCCGCATTGACGACTCGGTACGGCTTGCCGTCCGGCGTGGCCTTCGCCCGCTGGCTCATGAATTCCTCCCCGGCGGGGTCGAATTTGATCTTCCCGAGATCCGGGTTGGAGTACCAGAGCTTTCCTTCCGAACGGACTTCGATGCGGGCCAAGTGGTCGTATTCGCGCCGCAATATCCTCGACTCGAGTGATTTAAACTTGGAGGTCTTCTGTTCCCACTCCTTCAAGAGTGCCAGCATCTCCTTTGTGACGGGCTCAAACTTGATCTGGATGTCTTCCCGCTCTTCGCCTTCCAGTGGTGCGGGCCGAGTTCCAGCCACAGGCTTGGCTTGGCCAGCGGGCCGAGGAGCGGGCTGCCTCGCGGGCGCTGGATCATCCAGGGTCGCACTGCCCTTGGCTGGGGCTGGCTTTCGAGGCACCGCTCCCTTGGCAGCCGGTATCGTAGCCCCCGCTGCCGGACGAGTCACCGGGCGGACCGGTGCTTTCGTGTTTTGAGCGAGCGCCAGCCCCTGTCCCAGACAGAGTCCGCAAACGCACCATGCGAACGTTGCGAACAAACGCAGTGCGAGCAATCGTTGAGTCACCGGGGAATCCTTCCACCGAAAACAGCC
>JAYSVZ010000767.1:0-9541 GCA_043718305.1 Planctomycetota bacterium
ATGGAAATCCCAGGGTTTCCCGCTGTGCGGGCAACCCTGGGCTATGGGGCGAGACCCCGTGGGGGTCAATTCACCGACGTTTGGGATGAACACACAACCCGGAGTTGATGGAATGTAGAGACTTCCGAAGTCCTTGCGACCTCGGAAGTCTGGCGTGTGAAGAGATCAACCGACAACAGCTACTTCAGGAGATCCTTCACTGTATCCCGCTCCGTCCGCAGCTCCTCCAGCGTCAGATCAATCTTCTGCCGGGCAAAGGCATTGTGCTCGATCCCCTGGATGATCTTGTGGCTCTTGCCATCACTGGTCAGCGGGAAACCGAAGATCAAACCTTCGTCGACACCGTAACTGCCGTCGCTACATACAGCGGCGCTAAAACAGTCGCCGGGAGCGGTTGGACGGACAACGCCCTTCACGGAGTCGAGAGCGGCGTTGGCAGCAGAGGCAGCACTCGAGGCTCCACGAGCCGCGATGACGGCTGTGCCCCGCTGCTGGACGGTGGAGATGAAAGTTGTCTGAAGCCAGTTGTCATCGCGAATGATCTCAGGAGCGGGCTTGCCGTTGATCGTCGCGTGGAAGTAATCCGGGTACTGCGTGGCCGAGTGGTTCCCCCAGATGGCGACGTTTTTGACGGCGGCCAGCGGCTGACCGGCCTTAATGGCGAGTTGGCTCTTGGCGCGATTCTGGTCGAGCATGGTCATCGCGTACCAACGGTCACGGGGAACCTTCGGCGCGTTGTGCATCGCGATCAGGCAGTTGGTGTTGCAGGGATTGCCGACGACCAGGACGCGCACGTCCTTGGCGGCGGCGGCTTCGATCGCCTGGCCGGTGCCGGTAAAGATGGGGCCATTGACTCGAATCAAATCGCCGCGTGACATATCCTTGTTGCGGGGCACGCTCCCAACGCAGATGACCCAGTTGCAGTCGCCGAACCCGTTCTGAAGGTCTTCGCCGCTGCACTTCTTCACGCCGACCAGTGTCGGGAAGGCACAGTCATCGAGTTCCATCTCGACCCCGTCCAAGGTTTTCAGAACCTCGGGGCGTTCGATGAGATTCAGGATCACGGGCTGATTCGGGCCAAAGACTTCGCCGCTGGCGATCCGGAAGATGAGGGCGTAGCCAATGTTCCCAGCGGCACCCGTCACGGCGACACGAATCGGAGCGGTCATGCGAGTGAACCCTTGAGTGTGAGATGAATCGGCCCGCCCAGTACGGTCGGGTCTGGGCATCGGTGAACCGCCGGAGTTTGTAGCGTGTGACACGCAGAGGGGGAAGTGGACGAAGTTTAGTTGTCAGCTCGGAATAGACCCCTTGTTTCGATCAATCTACGATAAGGGGACTCCGACCTCTCTGTGATGAAGGTGAACCGATGCCGCTGGAACCGTCCCGTCGTTCTTTTCTGTCCACGACTGCCGCCGTTGTGGGGGCCTGGAGTCTGACGCCGGGGGCCGCTCGATCGGAGGAGCTGGTCAAGCATCCCGCGAAGCCGCCGTTTTCGCTGGGGATCGTGACTTACAACATTGCTGCCGACTGGGACTTGGCGACGATCATTGCCCACCTGACCAAGGTCGGACTGAAGCATGTCGAGTTCCGCACGACCCACAAACATGGAGTCGAGCCGTCCCTGACCAAAGACCAGCGGGCTGAAGTTCGCAAGCGGTGCGAAGACGCCGGGATCGTCATCTGGGGACTCGGATCAACCTGCGAGTTTCAGAGTCCAGACCCCCAGGTCGTCACCGAACAGATTGAGACCTGCAAACAGTTCCTGCAACTCGCCCACGACCTGGGAGCCAAGGGAGTCAAGGTCCGCCCGAACGGCCTTCCCCAAGAAGTTGCCGAGGCGAAGACCCTCGAACAGATTGGTCGGTCCCTCATCCCCTGCGGCCAGACCGCTGCCGATCTCGGCTGTGAGGTGTGGGTCGAAGTTCACGGAAAGGACACCGCTAAGCCATCGCGCATGCGGGCGATTATGGAACATTGCGGCCACGCGAGCGTTGGCGTCTGCTGGAACTCGAACGGTGACGATGTCGTCGACGGTTCGATCAAGCCGTCCTTCGAGTTGCTGGCCCCGTGGATCAAATCGTGCCACATCAACGCTCTCGATTCGGGATACCCGTATCGCGAGCTATTCAGCGAACTGCGGCGGATCCACTACGACCGCGTCACACTGATCGAGATTGGTGAAAAGGTCGACCCCTCCCACGGGGTGCTGGTGCTGCGGTACTACAAGCGACTCTGGGAAGAGTTGTGCGGGTGATTGAGGAGCGGTCAGCGACCATTGCCTCCCAACCCGCAGCCCGGCGTCCGCATCTCGTCAAAGAAAAGTCGCAGACCGGCTCGTACTGGGAGTTCGCCGGGACCGCTGGCAAAATGTTCGATGCGTGGCACTTTGAGGAATGACTCAAAGTTGCCAGACTCTCTTTGTACGCCGCGTCCACTGCTGAACTGCCACATCCGATGTCGTCTCTTCGCACCTATTGCCAACTCTGCCGCCTCCCCGCGCTGTTCACGGCTCTGGCCGACATCATGCTGGGCTTCCTGTTGACTCGTTCCAGCCTGGAGCCTGTCTCGAAGCTAATTCCCTTGATGGTCGCTTCGACAGGACTCTACCTGTCGGGGATGGTTTGGAATGATATCTTTGATCGAAAGCAGGACGCCGAGGAGCGCCCCAAGCGCCCCATCCCATCCGGTCGGGTATCGCTCCGAGCGGCTGTCATCTTTGCGGTGGCGTTGATGGTGATGGGGCTGGGCGGAGCTGCCCTCGCGGGGACTAACAGCCTGATCATCGCCGGGATGCTGACGACCTGCATCTTCCTCTATGACGGTGTCTTAAAGAAGACGCCGGTCGGCCCAGTCTTCATGGGCGCGTGTCGGTTCTTCAATGTCATCCTCGGAGCCAGCACGGCGGGCCACCGGTTCGCATCGGCGTGGCAACAACCGGTCCCGTGGATCGCCCTGAGCTTGGGGGTCTACATCGTGGGCGTCACGCTCTTTGCTCGCACCGAGGCCCTCACATCCAAGCGTTGGAAGCTGATCTTTGCGGCAGTGGTGATCAATCTCGGCCTCCTCGGAATGGCGACATGGTTCGGAGGCTGGTCGCTCCCATTCGGCTTGCTGGGCGGCGGTGGCGGGGTCCGGGATCCCAAGATGGTACTGGTTGCCCTGGGGGTGATTGCGCTGACCATCAACCGCCGCATTCTCGATGCGATCCGCAATCCGGAACCGGTCTACGTACAAGCGGGAGTCCGGATGATGTTGCTGTCGGTGATCATGCTCGATGCGCTCTGCATCTACTTCAAGCTCGGCGATCACGGGACGAACTACGCCGTGGCGACCGCCTTGCTGGTGCTGCCGAGTCTGGCACTGGGGAAGTGGATGTCGATGACGTAGTGTGGGATTGGACGCTGCCGGGAGTGGTCCGCCCCCTGATCGGTTGACCTTCATGCGGTCCTTCTGGCTGGTACTGATTCGAAAGCTACCCAGTATTGCGCTGTGGTGCGTTGTCTTGTATGTCATCGCAGCACTGCTTTACGCTCATTGGTTAATGCGGGTCATCACCGAGGAAATTGCTTCGCTTTGACCATTTCGCGAAACCGTGTGCGGTTTCTGTAGCATGGACTCCTCGGTACGCCTCAGCGGAAGTCGCACAACGCCACTGGGAAGTCGCCCGCCCGAAAACTCTGAGGGCGGAAGGCCCGGCCATTCGTTGGCCCGCTCGATAATCCGGAACGATCGGCCCTTCAGGCCTGTCCTCGAGCGGGGCCGATGGGACCAGGGCCTTCAGCCCTGGCTGGAAGTATGGCCAGCCCGTTGGGCCTGAATATCGGAGGGGCGGCTGAGGCCACAACGCCTTTGGTGATATGCAACTTCTGCGGCGGCGGACCAATCGGACATCAACGAACACAGCCCGGCGAGTGACCTCGCCGGGCTGTGTTTTCGTCGGAATCATCGAAAACTAGTTGAGGATCTTGGCGGTGTCTTTGACCGAAGCTGCGACAGCTTCCTTGGTCAGTTCACCGGCCTTGAAGCTCTTGTTGACAGCGACCTTGCCCTTGACCCACATCATGACGGTGACTTCCGCGTCAGCGGCCAGTTTGTAGGCTTCTGGTCCGGCGGTGTCTTCGAAGGTGGTCAGGGGGGTGTGCTTGATCCCCTGATCCTTCGCGACGGTCTTGAGGTTGGCCTCGGCAGCTTCTGGCTTGTCGGACATCAGCACGACGAAGGCGGCCATCTTCTTTTCTTCGTTGGCACCCACGGCATTGTCGATCTCCTTGGTCAGTGCAGCGACTTCCGGGGTCATCTTCGTGGCGAAGATGCTGACCACGGGGCGGTTGCCGTAACGGCACCGATAGCAGAGCTTCTCGCCTGCCGAAGGACCGGTCACATCCACGACATCGAACGGGGCCACGCCTTCACCAACGGCCAGGCACTTCTCTTCGGCCTGAACGTACACACAGGCAGCCATCACCATCGCTGCGATCGCGAACAACTTCTTCATCACGTTTCTCCATGGGACACAGAAAGTCCAGCGGCTGAGAACCCAAGTTCCACCGCCCCGCGTTATCGAGTCATCATGACCGATTGTCGCAGCAAGTTCGAGCCAGCGACACGGCCATCATAGCAACCGAGGCCGCGCGGGCAACCCCTCGAACGGCTTTCCCTCCCGGCGATCGGCGTGGCAAACCGGTCAATCCTGTTGAAAGACGGCCTGACCGACCCCGGCGGGGGCATCGGAATTGGTTGATATGCGTTGATCGCGGTTGATCGCCACACTTGTGGCCGCTCGCGGGAATCTGCTCTAGTTCACCGCTGAGACCATGCCCCCAGAGACCCATTCGGACGTTTCGATGCTGCGAACATCTTGGCTTGGCCTCTCAGCTATGCGATCGGCATCGATCTCTGGATCGGACTGGGCAGCTTGGCTCTGCCGCTGCTCTTGCGATTGCGTCGCCGTTGGCGCGATCAGCCTCGTCGCCGACGGATCGCGCAGCTCGGCGGACTACACGGAAAAAGTACCATGCGGAAGTCGTTCGTAAAGCGGCCACCTTCCACATGTCACAGCCCCATGAAACAGTCCTTCGCCTCGATGAGACGTTCAAATGGCGATCGGTTTCCTCTCTTTTTCCGTGTAGTCCGTGTGTTCCGTGGTTCAATATTCTGGTCTTCAGAGTGACCTCCCGGCTTCGTGAAGGGCTGGGGTCAGTCCTCCGGATCGCTGTGCTGGCCATGTGAATTCCGTGGTTTTCGCACCTTGGAAGCCCTGGGCCTGAAGGGGGTGCGTCCCACCGCTGCCGCAACCCCGTTGGGGTTGAAGGGGGTGAAGTTTGCGATCGAATACCCAGGGTTTCCCGCTGCGCGGACAACCCTGGGCACCCCTTTGGGGTCGGAGTACCGACGATGGGGACGCACACCCGTTCATTTCACCGTCCTCAAACCAGCTTGTGGCCGCTCACTGGCCCCCGTAACATGAACCGCTTCCCTCCGCGCAGGGCAGCTTCGCGGGCCGTTGGCTCGTTGTTGTTTCGGCGGTGGCCAAAACCTCACGGTCCCGGAAAGCGCCTCGGTTCATGCCCCGTTTGTTCGTCAATCAGTTGGCTGATGGAGTCCCCGTCGACGAGGTGTTTCTCCTCGCCGATCGCCAGCTCCGGGCTAACCGCCACGCCGAGACCTATCTCCTGGCCCAGCTTCGAGATAAAACGGGCCAAGTCAGTGGACTGCTCTGGAACGTCTCCGAGGCCACCGTCGCTACGCTCCAATCCGGTGACTACGTCAAGGTCCGCGGCAAGGTCCAGCTCTTCCAGGGCAACCTGCAACTCATTCTGAATCGGATCGAGAAGGTCTCCGCCGAATCGGTCGAGGCAGCGGACTTCCTTCCCGAGACTTCGATCAACACCGAGCGATTGCTGAGTCGTCTTCGAGCGATTCTGCTCAGCATGGACGATACTGCGCTCCGCACGTTGATGGAGTGCTTCCTCGACGACCCCGTCTTTATGGAGCGGTTCGCCGCCTGCCCGGCGGGGATTCGGTTGCACCATGCCTATGCCGGTGGGTTGTTGGAACACGTCGTCAACCTGCTAGAGACGATCGTTCGAATCGCGGATCTTTATCCCAAGGTCGACTCGCGGCTGCTCTTGGCCGGGGCCTTCTTGCACGACATCGGCAAGGTCCGGGAACTGGAGTACGACGCCGTCTTTGCCTACACCGATGAGGGCCAACTCGTGGGCCACTTGATCCAGGGAGTCGAGATGCTCAACGAACGGATCCCAGAGGCCGAACAACGCCTGGGCCGGACGTTCCCCCCGGAGACTCTGCTGCGACTCAAACACATGCTTGTGAGCCATCACGGCACCTACGAATTCGGCAGCCCCAAGTTGCCGATGACTCCCGAGGCGATCGCCCTGCATCACCTCGACAACCTCGATGCCAAGGTCAACGAGTACACGACCCTCATCGAGAATGACCCTAGCCCGCAGTCGACCTGGACCCCGTACCAGTCGACGATGCAGCGGAAAATCTTCAAGGGGGGCGGCTGAACCGGTTTCATCCCGCATGGGTCCGTCCCTGAAAGGCACGGGGCCCGCCCTTCCCCCGCTCGACTTCCGTCGAGTGTTGACCCAATTTGTCAGGAACCACAGCGATGCGACATCTCACTTCGCTGTTCGCTTTGTCGAACGATGATGTCCAGGAAATCCTCGCTCTCGCCCGCGATCTGAAATCGCGGCTGCGCCGGGGTGAGCGTCCGGCCTTGCTCGCGGGTCAAGTGTTGACGCAGGTCTTCGAGAAGCCCTCGCTCCGGACCCGTTTGAGCTTCGAAGCCGCCATGATGCAGCTCGGCGGGAGCAGTATCTTCTTGTCGAGAAAGGACGCTGGGCTGGAAGGTCGGGAAGCGGTCTCCGATGTGGCCCGCGTGATTGGCGGCTACTCGGATGTGATTGCACTGCGGACCTATGCGCAGTCCCTGATCGACGACTTCGTTCGCTGGTCGGGAAAGCCCGTCGTGAACGGACTGTCGGATGATTGCCATCCATGCCAAGCGCTGGCGGACATGCAAACCGTCAAGGAAGCGTTCGGCCAATGGAATGGGTTGCGGCTGGCTTATGTCGGTGATGGAAACAATGTGGCCGTCTCCTTGGCTGAGGCGTGCGGGCATCTGGGAATGAGTTTCTCGATCGGCACCCCGCAAGGTTATGAACTCTCCCGCGACTTTGTCTCCCGCGTCCGCCGCCGATTTCCCAAGCTCGACATCAACGAGACATCCGACCCGCACGCCGCCGTTCAAGGGGCCGACATCGTCTACACGGATGTTTGGACCAGCATGGGCCAGGAAGACGAGAAAGAGGCCCGCCAAAAGATCTTCTCACCGTTCCAGGTGAACCCCGCCCTAATGCAGGCGGCGGCGAAGAACGCCCGGTTCATGCACTGCCTGCCCGCGCGTCGGGGCCAGGAAGTGACCGACGAAGTGATGGACGGCCCGCAAAGCCTGTGCTTCCCCCAAGCCGAGAACCGGATGCACTTGGCGAAGGCGGTGCTGGTGTGGGCCTTGGGGTGAGGGGCCTCAATTTCAGGGCGCGACCCTGCTACACTCCTGCGATCAGAGTACCACTCCTCCCAAGTGTTCATTCATGTCCGCGACCTCTGCCACGACTCCGCATTCATTCCGCCAGCGGTTCGTGGATGGGGAACGGTTGTTGGCCTGTATGTTAACGCTCCCTTCGGGAGCTGTGGCTGAGATCCTGTCGGATGCCGGGTTCGACTGGCTCTTTGTCGATGCGGAGCATGGGCCGCTGGAGGCGGGGGAACTCCAGCTTATTCTCCAGACGATCGGGCGTCGAACGCCGTGTCTTGTGCGGGTACCTTCGTGTGACCATGTGCCGATTCAACGGGCGCTCGATCTGGGGGCCGCCGGGATCATCGTGCCGCAGGTCAATACTGTGGAGCAGGCGACGCACGCAGTGCAGTACAGCCACTACCCGCCGACGGGAACGCGCGGGGTCGGCATCGCGCGGGCGGCGGGATATGGGTTGAATCTGAAGCCTTATGTGGCCGATGCCAACGAGAAGACGGTCGTCGTGGTGCAGGCCGAACATGTCCTGGCGGTCGAATCGATCGAGGCGATCATCGAGGTTCCGGGGATCGATGGGGTCCTCATTGGGCCGTACGACCTTTCGGCAAGTCTGGGCCTGATGGGGCAGGTCGACCACCCCCGAGTCGTGGAGGCCATCGATCATGTGACTCAAGCGGTCCAGAAGAAGGGCCTGAAGCTTGGCATCTTCGGAGTGACCCCGGCAGCCGTGATCCCCTACTTCCAGAAGGGGTACACCTTTGTGGTGTCGGGCGTTGACACCGTACTACTGGGGCAAGGAGCGCGAAGTGTGCTGAATGAAATGAAGAACGCGAAATAGTTTTGGTCCCCTTTCGACTGACGCCCCCTCGGCTGCGTCGAGAGCGCACTGTGAACTCTCGATGAAAACCACATCAACTTTTGGCGGTGGCTTGCACTTCAGCCCTTGGTTCGAGACCCTTCAGTTCTAACTGGATTCAACCGGGGGGAACATCGAATGCGTTCGTTCATGGCCGTCGCAGTCGCGTGTGTGGTGCTGGCCCTTTCCGGGCTGATGCTGAGCGAGGGGAACTCGGAATCCCCGCCAGCCAAGGAACTCCTCATGGCCAAGGGCGTCGTCTACCACGACGCGAACGGCAATCAGCTCCGCGATGCCGACGAAAAGCCGCTGCCAGGGATCCGCGTCTCGAACGGTCACCAGATCGTTGCGACCAACGACCAAGGGGAATACTCCCTTTCCGTGGACGACGACACGACGCTCTTCGTCATCAAACCTCGGGGCTGGCGAACTCCTTTGAGCGAGGACCAGCTTCCTCGGTTCTACTACACCCACAAGCCGAACGGCTCTCCGGATGTGAAATTCGGCGGGGTAAAGCCCACCGGTCCGCTGCCGGAATCGGTCGACTTCCCGCTCTACCCCCAAGACGAGCCGGACCAGTTCCAGGCCCTCCTCTTCGGCGATCCCCAGCCGCGTGACCAGAAAGAGGTCGATTGGATCACCCATGATGTTGTCGAGGGGCTCATCGGCAACACGGATGCTTCGTTCGGTGTGACGCTGGGCGACATCGCGTTTGACAACCTGGAGACGTTTGAGCCGCTGAACCGGTCGATCGCGCTGATCGGCATTCCGTGGTACAACGTGATCGGGAACCACGACATCAACTACGACGCCCGCCAGCGATGGGATGCCAACGAGACCTATGAGCGGATTTACGGCCCGTCGTACTACTCGTTCGACTATGGGCCGGTCCACTTCCTGGTCCTCGACGATGTCGAGTGGATGCTGCAGGACGAAAAGAAAGGGAAGTGGGGCTACCGCGGCGGCTTCGGTCCTGAGCAGTTGGAGTTCATCAAGACCGACCTCGCCCAAATCCCCGAGGATCAGTTGGTGGTCCTCATGATGCACATCCCGCTGCTGGAGGTGAACGACCGCCACGGGCTGTACCGGCTGATCGAGAAGCGACCGTTCTCGCTCTCGAT
>JAYSVZ010000768.1:0-9538 GCA_043718305.1 Planctomycetota bacterium
CACGGCGGCATCGCCCTGGGCCTCGACCGCTGGGTGATGATGTTCACCGGCGGCGACAACATCCGCGACGTGATCGCCTTCCCCAAAACCCAAAAAGCCGCCGACCCAATGACCGGGGCTCCGAGCGAAGTCGACGCGCGGCAGATTCGGGATCTGCACATCAAGCTGAATGTGAAGGAGTAGGGCTAGTCGCAGAAGTAATTCTGTCGCGCGCTGTCGAGCTGAATTGGGTGCCACTGGCGAGGGCTTTGACTCGCCAGTGCGATGTGGGATACAACGTCCATAAGACACTGGCGGCCCAAAGCGACCGCCAGTGGCACCCGGCGCAGCGACACCACCGGAACTCCGATCAGAGCCAACCCAGTATCCCGGAGGGATGCCAGAGAATCTTGCAGTGTGCCCCGGATGGGACGGGAGCTGTTTGGCACGCGGCGAAGCAGAGCTTCGAGGAGAGGCGTTACCAAGCCGGAGCTTGGGAACGAGAGGAAAACGATATCACTGGCGACCGAAAGTGATCACCAGTGACACTCGGCACCCGGCAAGGCACTTATGGCCAGCAACATCCCTAGTCCATACGAAAGCGGGTCTCACTGGCGGCGCTGGAACCCGCACATTCACGCGCCCGGCACCCTTTTGAATGACCAGTTCGAGGGCGAATGGGAGAGGTATCTGAAGGCTATCGAGGATGCGACACCTTCGGTCGAGGTGCTGGGCATCACGGATTACCTTGGCATCGAGTGCTACAAGGCCGTCAGGGCGCATTTTCAGAGTGGTCGGCTGCCGAAGGTCAAGCTGCTGTTTCCGAACGTCGAGTTTCGACTGACAGTCGAGACTGACAAACGTAAAGGAATCAACCTGCACTTACTGTTCTGCCCGGACGATACCGACCATGTGGAACAGATCGAGCGAGTGCTTTCGATGCTGTCCTTTGAATGCAAGGGCAACCCGTATCGTTGCACCAGCGCAGACTTCGTACTCCTCGGCAGGGCACACGATGCCGCTCTGACGGAAGAACTCGCTGCCCGCCGCGAAGGTGCTAACCAGTTCAAAGTCGAATTGGCGAAGCTTCGTGATTTGTTCCGAAGCAACAAATGGGTCGCGGATAATTGTATCGTGGCCGTTGCGGCGAGTAACAACGATGGAACTGCGGGCTTGCAGAACGACGCATCGTTTGCCGCACTGCGTAAGGAGATTGAGCGGTTCGCTCACGTCATCTTTTCATCGAACCCGAAGACACGAGATTTCTGGCTGGGCAAGAGCGCATCTGATGATGTGAAGAAGCTCGATCAAGTATATGGGGGAAGGAAACCGTGCCTGCATGGCTGCGATGCCCACGATGTAGCGAAGACGTGTGAGCCGAATGAAGGCAGGCTCTGCTGGATCAAAGGTGACCCGACCTTTGAATCACTTCGGCAAACGCTATTAGAGCCTGAAGATCGCGTTTGGATCGGGCCGACCGCCCCGGATCGGCATGATGCGAGTCAGTGCATCGCTGGGGTCCAGACTAAAAAGACGCCTTGGATCGCAAACGATGCTATCCCACTTAATTTTGGTCTCGTTGCAATTATTGGGGCGCGCGGTTCAGGAAAGACGGCTTTGGCTGACATCCTCGCCATTGGCTCGGACGTGCATTCGCCGCTCGACCTAGCAACGTCTTTCATTCATCGTGCGTCACGCCCGGTCGATCATCTCAAAGGTGCCGAGATCCACATGCGTTGGGGTGACGGCACGAGCGTACCGAGATTGATGAACAAACGGAACAGTGAGGGGACTGAGGCCGTCCGATATCTTTCTCAGCAATTTGTCGAGCAGCTTTGCTCCGCCGAGGGATTGGCGGTGGAACTGCGGAAGGAAATCGAGCGGGTCGTTTTCGATGCGACCGACCCCGGCGACCGATTTACAGCGGAGTCGTTTGAGGATTTGGCTGGCATTCACATGATGCCAATTCGCCGACAGCGGGAACTCGCGAAGGAAGCAATCGAGAATACATCGGCTCAAGTCAACGTTGAGGACGCGCTGCACAATCGCCTCCCCACAATCAAGAAGGACCAGGAAGAGCGAAAGAAGCGGATTGAGAAGACAACAAATGAGATGAAGTCTTTGATCCCGAAGGATAAGGAAGAGAGGGCCATCCGTCTGACTGCGTTGGAAGCGGCACTCGCCACGGCAAATACAGCGGTCGAGAAGCTGAATCGTGCGAAGATGCGTGTTGATGATCTGCGAAAGGAAATCGAGAGACTCCGAAAGACCACTGCGCCTCATCAACTCACCGAACTGAAGGAGACATTTGAGGAGGCCGGGCTGACGGGTAAACAGTGGGAAGCATTTGAAATGGTGTTCAAAGGCGATGTCGATGTCGTTCTCACCGAACGAAGCGAAGCGATCACTAGGCAGGTCAAAGCGCTGAGTGACGGCACGCCGGGAGTAGCGATCGATCTGGCAATGGATCAGTATCAGAGTTGGCCTCAGAAGACGGTTCTGGCGGAGCGAGACAAGGTTAAGAAGGAGGTTGGAATCGATGGGCAGAAGCAGCTACGTTACAACCAGCTGCAAGTGCAACTCTCTACTGACGAGAAGGCTCAGCAAAAGTCGGTCGAAGAACTCACGCACGCGGAAGGGGCTGCCGAGCGACGGCGATTGCTCATCGAGCAAAGACGCTCTTCGTATGTAGAGGTTTTTCAATCGTACCTAGAAGAACAAGCGGTGCTTGAGCAGCTTTACGGTTCGTTGCAGAAGTCACTCATAGACGCTTCTGGTTCGCTGAAGCGATTGCGGCTTGCGGTGTCGCGCGAAATTGATTTGAGTGCCTGGGTCGTAGCTGGCGAGGAGTTGCTCGACCTTAGAAAAGACTCACTGTTGCGGGGGCACGGTGCGTTGGAAGGGCATGCAGACCGGTTGCTCACGACGGATTGGCGGACCGGAACTGCTGAGCAGGTTGGCGAGGCCATGCAGAACTTCATCCAGGAAATGTACCCGGAAATTCGCAAATCAAATCCTACGGAGATCACTCCGGACAAGTACGCAGTCTGGATGCAGCGGATCGCGACTTGGCTCTACAGCACCGACCACATCCAGATGCGCTACAGCGTGACATACGATGGCGTCGCGATTGAGCAGTTGTCGCCTGGAACGCGAGGTATCGTCCTGCTCTTGCTCTATCTAGTCATTGACCGGCAGGACCGCCGACCGCTCATCATCGACCAGCCGGAAGAGAACCTCGATCCGAAGTCGGTCTTTGAGGAGCTAGTTCCGCACTTCCGAGAAGCCCGAAAGCGCCGGCAGGTCATCATCGTCACGCACAATGCCAATCTGGTTGTAAACACCGATGCCGATCAGGTCATCGTGGCGTCGTCGGAGCCAAATCCTGCAGGCGGACTGCCAACCGTGACATACTGCTGTGGCTCGCTAGAAGACCAGAAGATTCGAACGACGGTCTGCGAGATTCTAGAAGGCGGCGAACAGGCATTTCGGGATCGTGAAAGGCGATACCGGCTAAAACGTGAAATGGAACTTGTCACGTAACTCATCCTCGCAGTATGGCCCAAACGCCGCTTGGGGCGTCGGGGTAGCGGGGTAGCTCCGGTTGATTCGCTTTAGAATCTACCGGGGTGGCTTGGGCACAGGAGGTTTTTGTATCGTAGTCTCTCAGGCCGAACCTCTCATGCCGTGGACACACCGGTCGGCCCTGCAAAGTAGGCCAACCGGAGTTACCCTGCTCTCCACACTCACTTCACTCGAAAGCGGCTGTTTCCCAGCCGGTCAACTTTTCCCATGCCCACGATCGCTTTTCTGACGATGCACTCTCTGGATGGTTTTGAGTGCGATGATGAACTGACCATTGAGCCGCTGCGGCAGCACGGGATCGGGGTCGCTTCCATTCCCTGGCGAGAGCCCACCGACTGGCAGCAATACCAGGCGGTGATCGGCCACTTTCCGGATGTCACATCCCGAAAGACAGACGTTCGCCCCTCAGTGAGACGTTCGAATGACGCTTGGCTTCCTGTCGTATTCCGTGTGTTCCGTGGTTCCACTTTCTGGCTTTGGAAATGACATGCAGGCTGTGATCAAACATCCGGCACGATGGGCTGGCGGGTTGAATTCCGTGGTGTTAGCACCTTGGAGGCCCTGTCCCTTCAGGATGCGATTTCTGGCTGGCCGGGCACCGGTGGTGTCGCTGGCGCTCGACCACCGGCTAATTTCCGAGACCTCTGCCGGGGTCGGTCAGGCAGACATTCGCTCTCCATCGACGGGTTGCCGGAATTCCCGACGACACCTCAACATTGGGATCACGGTGTTTCGGATTGACATGGCGATTCGTAGACTTCTGATTCCAGAGTTTCCAGAAATGGCAATCACTTGCTTCGACTCTCAACGATTGGCCGGACTCTGATGGCGACATTCGACGTACTCATCATCGGCGGCGGGATCGTCGGTCTGGCCACTGCTTGGAAACTGATCGAGCAGATGCCTTCGCTCAAGGTCGCGCTCCTGGAAAAAGAACACCTCGTCGCGCAGCACCAGACCGGGCACAACTCCGGCGTGCTGCACTCGGGGATCTACTATCGGCCCGGCACGCTGCGGGCCCAGAACTGTCGCGAAGGGCGGCAGGCGATGGTCGACTTCTGCCGGGCCGAGGAGTTGCCGTTCCAGATCTGCGGGAAGGTCATCGTCGCCACCAACGACGCCGAAGTGCCCCAGCTTCTGAAGATCTATGAGCGCGGGATCGCTAACGGAGTGCAGTGCGAGCTGATCGATCGGCCTCGACTCAAACAACTCGAACCGGAGGTCAACGGCGTCCGCGCCTTGCATGTCCCCGAGGCAGGGATCGTCGACTACAAACAAGTCGCCCAGCGGATGGGTGAGAAGATCCGTCAAGCGGGCGGCGAGATCGTCACTGCCGCCGAAGTCGTCTCCATCGAGACCCGCACCGATGAGGTCATCACCCGCACGAAGGACGGACGTGAGTATCGGTCGCGCGTCATCGTGACCTGTGCCGGGCTGCAAGCCGATCGCGTCGGCCAACTGGCCGGTTGCCAGCCGACAGCTGCGATCGTTCCGTTCCGTGGGGAGTATTTCAAGCTGCGGCCCGAGGTGGAACATCTCTGTCGGAACCTGATCTATCCGGTGCCCGACCCGGAGTTCCCGTTCCTTGGGGTTCACTTCACGCGAATGATTCACGGCGGCATCGAGTGCGGGCCCAACGCCGTGTTGGCCTTCCGCCGAGAAGGGTACGGCAAGTTCGATATCTCGTTCGGTGACCTGTCCGAGACACTGATGAATCCCGGGTTTCGCAAGCTCGCCTGGAAGCACTGGCGGGCCGGGGCCGCCGAGATGTGGCGGTCATGGAGCAAGGACGCCTTCGTGAAGGCGCTGCAGAGGCTGGTCCCGGCGGTGAACAGCGAAGACCTCAAGCCGGCTCCAGCGGGAGTGCGGGCCCAAGCCCTCAACCCGGATGGATCACTCGTCGATGACTTCTTAATCCTGGATGGCCCGCGCGTCGTCTCGATCCAAAACGCCCCCAGCCCCGCAGCCACCGCCTCGCTCAACATCGGGCGGCTGATCGGCGAACGGGTGATGGCCAAGTTGGGGTGACCCTCCCGTGGGAGAGGCTCCCTCCGGGATGGGCCGAGGAATACGTCATCCCCGCAAAGCCTGGATCTTCACCATCAAAAGCAACGGCACCCGATGCCTCTGGCGATCTGTGTCGAGAGACCACTATACTCTGTTCGTGAACCGTCAGGCACTTGTGATCGGACTTGGAACGGCTGCCGTGGCTGTCGGCGGGTGGGTGCGGCGGCGTTGGATTTTGCAGCAGACCCCGAAGGGGCGGACGCTGGTGGAAGCCTTTGGGGCGAACGGGGCTCAGTGGATTTTGAATGCTCTACTGGCGGTGGTCTTTATTTTTGGGATCGGACTGGCGGCGGGCTGGATCGTTCCGCTGAGGTGGTAGTTTCTATTTACGGGGCGACGGGCAACTCGATCGTGAACCGTGTCCCGTGCCCCACTTCGCTCTCACAGGCGATCGTTCCCCCGTGGGCTTCCACGATCTTGCGGACCGTGGGGAGACCCAGGCCGCTGCCGCTGGCTTTGGTCGAGAAGAACGGCTCGAACGCCTTCTTGAGGGCGCGTTCATCCATTCCCTTGCCCGTGTCGATGACAGCCAGTCGGACCTTTCCCTGGGCTGCCGAGGTCTGGATTTCGAGTTGCCCACCGTCGGGCATGGCTTGTTGTGAGTTGCGAACGAGGTTCGTCAGGACTTGTCGAATGAGCCCGGCATCGATCGAGACGAGTGGCAGGTCGGTCGCCAGATGGGGGGAGACATCGATCCCGCTGGCGGTCGCTTCCGGGCGATAGAACTCGACGAACTCGGAGACAAGTTGGTTGAGTGACTCGTCGCTCCGTTGCATCTCGCCCGCCCGGGCAAATTGCAGGAAGGCGCTGAGAATCACCTCCATCCGACCACACTCGCGGCGCATCGTCTCCAGCTTTCGCCGCATCCGGCCGAGCTTCGGATCACTGGCCCCTTCCAAATCTTCGGCCAGGAGTTCCAGATTCATTTGAATTGTGGAAAGCGGGTTGCGGACCTCATGCGCCAGTCCGCCCGCCAACGTGGCGATCTCGGCATTCAGCAGAAGAAGTCGTTCGCGTTCGCTCGAGTCGAACTCAGACACGGAGTGGCTCGCCAAGGCAGGGGAACTTGTGAGAGAGGGAACGACTTTACCATGAGATGTCGGATGGAAGCATCCAATCGAAGGGGTGAATCCAACAGAAACGGGCTCTTCCGGCTTCATCGGCGTTCAGCGGGTACCGGTCCGGGACCGCCTACAGGCTGAACTCCAGCTCATCGATTACGCCTTGAAGCAGCACTCGTTGATCTCCGCGTCGTTTCGAATTCCTGGGCTACCGCTTGACCACGGACCACTGACGCACATACGATCCTCAGTTATGCAGCACCACTGCTCACTATTCAGGCGAGTTATACTGACGTGTTGTCACGCAACCTCCACATCTTCCTTGATGTCGCTTCGCACCGCAGCTTTTCCAAGGCTGCGGAGGCGCGGGGGATGTCGCAGCCCGCGCTGAGTCAGGCGGTGGCTCAGTTGGAAGAGCAGTTGGGTGAGGTTCTAATCGACAGGACGAAGCGCCCGCTAGAGCTAACCGCTTGCGGCCAGTTGTTTTACGACCGATGCCGCAAGCTGCATGATGACTATCAGGCGATCGAGGATGAGGTCCGCCAGTTGCGGCATGGGAAGATCGTCGGGCGGGTACGAGTGGCCTCCATTTACTCGGTGGGTCTGCTTCAGATGCAGGCTTACGTGGACCGATTCGAGCAGCTTTACCCGGATGTGAAGGTGCAACTGTCGTACCTTCATCCGGACGATGTCTACACGCAAGTTCGGCAGGACAACGCGGACTTGGGGATCGTTTCCTTTCCTCGGGCGCGGAACGACCTCGATTGCTACGACTGGCTGCAGCAGGAGATGGGGGTCGTCGTCGCTCCGAATAGCCCGCTGGCCAGCCGCAAAAGTCTTGAGTTGGCGGACCTGCGCGACCAAGCGTTTGTGAGTTTCACGCCCGATTTGACCATTCGGGATGAGATCGATCGAGCCCTTCTCGAGGCCGACACGGAAGTCAGAATTGTCCATCAGTTCGACAATATTGAGAACATCAAACGAGCCGTCGAGATCGGGGCGGGGCTATCGATTCTGCCCCTCGATAGTGTTCGGCGCGAGGTCGAGTTCGGTTTACTCAAAGCGATCCCCATCGCGAACACCCCTTTGACGCGGCCTCTCGGAATTATCCGAAAACGGGGCCGACCGCCGACGGCGGCAGTCTCCAAGTTTCGCGACCTGTTGCTCGATGCTCAGGCCGAGAATGAGGCCCCCACGTCCGATCGGGTTTTGGCGGCGGCCGTCACCTGACCGCTGCCCCCACCTCCAAAAATCACTGAACACACTGCTTTCCCCGCCAGGCTGGCGGGTGTCCCACCGGGCACGATGCCCTCCGGAGATATCCGGCACTTCCTTCGCAACCCTGTTTGGCCTCTGGGAATATCGAGAGAACGAACTGTTCGCTCGAACCTCGTCAGAGGCAGATCATCGAAGTCGAGAATCGCGATGCAACGCCACGAAATCGAACTGACCGCCAATGGACTCCCGCAGTCGCACGGCCTCTATTCCGCGGAGACCGAGCACGATTCGTGCGGGGTCGGCTTCGTGGCCCAGATCAAAGGGGTCGCGTCCCGCCAGATCATCGACGATGCCGATCGCATTTTGCGGCACATGACCCACCGCGGCGCGTGCGGCTGCGAAGAGAATACCGGCGACGGGGCGGGGATCATGACCGCGCTGCCGGATGCCTTCCTTCGCAAGGTCGCCAAGAAGGATCTGAAGGTCGATCTGCCAGCCAATGGACTCTATGCCGCTGGCGTGGTCTTTCTTCCCAAGAACCCGGCCTACCACGAAGAGTTCAAGGCCCAGGTCAACGCCGTCATCGCGCAGCAGGGGCAAACGCTCATCGGCTGGCGAAACGTCCCGCAAGACCCGCAGGGGGCCGACATTGGCCCGTCCGCTGTGGCTGCTGAACCGTGGATGGAGATGCTGTTCGTCGGGGCCGCTCCGGGACTCGACAATGCCGCCTTCGAGCGCCAGCTCTTCGTCATCCGTAAGGTCGCCACGCACCAGATCCGCGAAGCAGCTCATCCCGAGGCGCTGGCCTTCTACTGCTGCACCCTCTCCACCCGCATTCTCGTCTACAAGGGGATGCTCACCCCAGCCCAGGTGCTGCCGTACTTCACCGACCTTCGCGACCCGGACTACCAGTCCCACTTCGCCATGGTTCATAGCCGCTTCTCGACCAACACCTTCCCAAGCTGGGACCGCGCTCACCCGCAGCGGTTCATGTCCCACAATGGGGAGATCAACACTGTTAAGGGAAACGCCAACTGGATGAACGCCCGCCAAGGGGTCATGAGTTCGCCGCTGTTCAAAGAGGATCTCCAGAAGCTGTTCCCGATCATCGAGCCGCACTGCTCGGACTCGGGGAACTTTGATAACGCGCTGGAACTGTTGCACCTTTCGGGACGGTCATTGCCGGAAGCGGTGATGATGATGATTCCGGAGGCATGGCAAGAGCATCACGACATGCCCGCCTACAAAAAGTCGTTCTACGAGTTCCACTCGGCGGTCCAGGAGCCGTGGGACGGTCCAGCCTCGATCTCATTCAGCGATGGCAAGTACATCGGAGCAGTCCTCGACCGCAACGGCCTGCGCCCCAGCCGGTACTACGTGACGCACGATGACCGCGTCATCATGGCCAGCGAAGTCGGTGTGCTGGAGATAGATCCCAAGAACGTCAAGCTCAAGGGGCGGTTGCAACCCGGCAAGATGTTCCTGGTCGACTTCGAACAAGGCCGGATCATCGATGATGAGGAACTGAAGGCCGACATCTGCCAGCGCCGCCCGTATGGCGAGTGGGTCGCGAAGCAGAAGCTCGAACTGAGCGAGTTGCCCGCTGGCTCAACTCCGGGGCACATTCG
>JAYSVZ010000769.1:0-3148 GCA_043718305.1 Planctomycetota bacterium
GCACGACCGCACCGACGATCAGCACCGCCACCCGCCGGACCGGCGGCCAGAAGTGTTTCCAGAGCGAACGAATTACGAACATCCCCATCCTCCCAGCGGTGCGGAGAATCTCCGCTCCCTGATCATAACGTGATTTGAGGTGAGGTGGATCACCGAAATCGGTCCGGGCGACACGAAAGCGTGAGAGTGTGTGCATCACAAAAGTAGGCAGCCGCCAAGTCCTGCCCCCTCTCCCCACAGCCATGTTCTTACTAAAAGTCGCGCCGTCAGTGGGGAGAGGGGGCCGAGAGAGAGAGACCGGCTGCCTACTTTTCTGATGCATACACAGCGTGAGACGCACCTTGCACCGACTCTCCAGAAACCCGACGCGTGGGCGAACGTCTCGGGGCTTGGCCGCCAGGAAATAATCCTAACGAAATCTTTGATGCACTACGGCTTGATCCGGTAGAGCCGCAGCATGATCGTCTTCTCCGGGGGACGATTCCCCATGCGACCGAACGTTTGACCGAGTAGCTGTTTCACGCTGGCCGCATCGAGGGCCACCATGTCGCTGACGGGGATCTTTTGTTCCCACAGGAGTTCGATGCGACCGGCGGCGAGTTCGGCGGCGACTTCATCTTCGGGGGCGTGGGCTCCGGTCACGATGAATGTCGGAATGTACACAGCCTTTTTTGCGGTGACCTGCATCCTGCTGCCGGGCTGGGCGATCAGACGGAGCGGGCTGGTGGCGACACCCTTCGCGAGGTGACAGAAGAAGGCCGGTTCGCCGATGACATAGACCCCGACATCGGCCCCCTCGATTTGCGAGGAAGGCATCCCTTCGAGGCCGACCTCGACCTCGTGAACGATCGCGGTGACTGCCTCGCGAAGCGGGGTCCGGTCTTCCCAAGCGGGACCGGTCTTGTTCCACGCAATGCCAGAAAGATGGGGACGAGCGGAGACCTCTGGTCCTGAACCCAGCACACCCAAGACTCCGGTCCCGAACAATGTTCCAACCAGCACCACGGCCCACCATGGCTTTGAGTGATTCGGCACAAGATCTGGAATGACGCTTTGACTTGGGGATCGTTCTGACTCTCGACCCTCACCCCCAGCCCCTCTCCCAAGGGGAGAGGGGGGCCGGTAAAAGGCGTCACTCCAAATCTTGTGCAGAATGGCATCCTTGGCCGTCAACATTCCGGCCATGGCCCCCACCAGGAGCCACGTCGCCACGAGCCAAGGGAGTGAGAGTCGCGGATACGGTGTGTAGAGCGGGGTTGTGAGCGTGAGACCGATCCACCAAGTCACAATCATCGCTTCAAACAGCCGACTACTCCCCATCTCATGACGCCACCAGCCCCAAGTCATTCCGATCACAGCCATGAATGCCACTGGTCCCAAGGCCCCCCCCGCCCCGATCCCCAGCATGAATGCCGACAGTGCGGCAGTCATCGCGATCCAGGTGATCCGACCTCGACAAAGGCTCACCAACGCCGCAGCTACGATCGGCCCAGCCACTCCGACAGCGCTCGTCAGCCGAGCATGGCAAGCCAGGTGCTTCCGAAACGCCTCGCCCCATCCCGACCAGCCAACCAGGTACTTCCCATGATTGGCCGCCACCGGTCCGTAGCCGCCGGTCGATTGCAAGTCGTACAGCACGGGGAGCCACATCACGCCCGCCACTGCCGCGAAGATACCCCACAGCATCAACCCGGACCGGTCGACGGATGCGAATCGGGTGCGCCATGTTCCGCCAACCTTGGTGTAAGCCACCACCGCTAGCAAACCCCACCCGCCGAGTGGAATCAAGATCGCCAGCCACCCGTTGTACTTGGTCCACCACGCGAGAGCGGCTGCGACCGAGGCTAACGCGATCGTCACGCCGCGGCCCGAACGTATCCCACAACTCGCCAGCCAGACCGCCAGCAACATCCAAAACGCCAACGACACATCGGTCAGCGCGGACCGCGAATAGAAAATGTGAAAGTCCGACATCGCAGCCAGTGTCGCGGAGAGGATTCCGGCGATCGGTCCCCAGGCTCCCCGCGCCACAAGCCAGACCAGTGGAACCGTCAAGATTCCAAACAACAAGTTGACATCGATCGCCGCATCGGGCGTCCCCCGCCAACTTACGGCGAACTCGCACAACGCGGGGAACAGAGGCGGTGCGTAGAGGTGCCGCTTCGGATACCGAAACCCATCCATCTCCGCATAAAGGTTCGCCGCATACACCCCCTCGTCAAAGTGCTCAATCGCCAGCCGCTCGGTCTTGTAAAGCCGAAGCCCGATCCCGATCAGACAAATCAATACCAACGCCACCCATTCCCGCCACTCGATCCGCAGCGACAGGACCGGCGATTCCAAGGGCGGTGTGCAAACATCAGTGGAAGTGGGGGACGACATTCAATGTCCGGAATGGGGAGCAATGGCCTCAAGGAGCGATTGTGAAGGATAGAGCGAACAACGGGAAATGTCAGCGAGGGTGAGACGCATAGTGCCTACCGATCAGAGGGTCAGGCACTTCGGAGCAGCCTAAAGGCTGGACTCCAACCCACAAATCAGGACTTAACGGGGCAGTAGTCCTGTTATCGTTGCTTGAGCTTCCGAAGGCAGCCTATAACTTGATGTCTGATCCGCCCCGTGTCACCGACCAAGGCTCTCGCCATGTCGAAAACCGTTGTTTCGTGGAACGAGCCACTGTTCTTCATCCTCAGCTTTCGGACGATGAAGCAGTGGCTCATGCGACTGCTCTGCATTCTGGGGATCGCAGCTGCCGTCGTGTTCCTGCTCAGCCTTCGCGGAGGGCCTCAGCCGTGGTGGTCGGGGATCAATGCGGGCCTGATTGCGGGCGGTTTGATTACGGTCTTTCCCGACCTGTTCTTCATGCTCCGGGAGATCTGGGTCACCGAGGAGGCCATCCATGTCAAAGCGAACGGCGGGAAGTTTTCCATCACCACGGACTTTCCGTTTTCGAAGATCAGACAAGTCGAACTGATTCGCCCCGAGGCTTGGAACCGAAAGAACGGCGGGATGTTGCTCCACCTGCGGGATGAGAGTGAGGCGGTCTTCGGCATCCCGCGCAAGAGGAACCTCGAAACGATTGCCACGCTGCTCCACCGCATGAAGGTTCCGGTGGTCTTGCCGGGGTGGGAGCCCACGACGGCCGATA
>JAYSVZ010000770.1:0-3142 GCA_043718305.1 Planctomycetota bacterium
AGCGCCCCCATTTCGATCGTCTCCGGACCACGGGCATCGTGGAATTGACTACACCCTAGCTACCGACGACCCCACGAGTTCTCGAATCGGCTCACCCGATTCGATCAGGTACAGCGGCCTTCCCGCGCGATCGGGAAAGGCTGTGTGCTGGGCATCGATCCCCAGGTGGTGATAAATCGTCGCTGCAACATCCTCCGGGCTCAGTGGTCGTTCGGCGACATAAGCTCCGTGCTTGTCGGAAGCTCCCACCGTGATGCCCCGCGGGAGCCCACCACCACCCATCAGGATACTGAAGGTGTGCCCCCAGTGATCACGTCCGGCGGCATCGTTCATGCGCGGCGTACGACCGAACTCGCCCATCGCGACGACGAGCGTCTTCTCGTAGAGACCGCGTTCGACGAGATCGTTGATCAGCGCGGCGAAGGCTCGGTCGAATGGGGGGAGCAGCAGGTTTGCGCCCTCCGCTGTGGCATAGCGGTCCGCCGTCCCATGATGGTCCCACGGCTGGGTATTGACGGTGACAAAGGTCACGCCGCGTTCGACGAGCCGCCGAGCGAGCAGCGTGCTTTGGCCAAACTCGTGGCGCCCGTAGCGATCACGGACCTCGGGTGATTCGGCGTGGATATCGAAAGCCTCACGAACTTGAGGACCAGTCAAGAGATTGAAGGCCGTCTGATAGTTTTCGTCCAGGTTCTGCAGGGGGCGATCGAGGTCGCGCCGCATCCCATCCAGGGTCTTCACCAGCTCCCGCCGATCACTGAGTCGTTCGAAGGTGAGACTCTTCGCCAGTGACAGATCGCGGACCCGGTAGTCGGCGGCGTTTGGATTCGAATTGACCACAAACGGGTTGGCCCCGCCGCCGAGGTAGGTCGCATAGTGAAACAGATTGTCGGTCCCCCCGCGCAGATGCGGAGCTGCGGCATACGCGGGCATCCCTGCCACGTTCGCCCCGCGCAGCTTCGCAGTCGCCGCGCCGATTGCGGGGCGACGTTGGATCGTGTTATCCGGCTTATTGAAGTCGGGGCCTTCAAAGCCGGTGAGCATCCAGTGATTCCCCTTCGTGTGGTCACCACTGCCGTGGCGCACGCTGCGAAGGATGGCGAGTTGGTGCATCACCTGGGCCGAGAGCGGGAGCGTTTCACTGAATTGAACGCCCGGCACGCTGGTCGAGATCGCCCCGAACGGCCCGCGAAACTGCGCGACCGCCTCGGGCTTGGGATCCCACGTCTCGTGATGCCCGGGACCACCACTCATCCACATCAGGATGACGCTCGTTCCTGCACGCGCGGGATCGATCGAAGGGTTCTCTTTCGTCGCTCCCAACGCCCGCGCCGCCAGGAACTGCGGGAGCGAGAGACCGCCCAGACCGAGAACGCCCGCCTGCACAAAGTTGCGGCGGGTGTAGCCCTCGCAATCCGCAGATGCCTGCCCAGTGACTCGAAACATGAACGTGCCTTGCGATGAAGCGGAGTGATCTCAACGATCAGTGACCGGTGTGGCGATGATCGGAGTGGTTCATTCGCTTTGACCAGTCTACCTCAAGGCGGGGCCGATCGCGATGAGAGGATCGTAATGCGAGCGGTCACGTGTGTGCATCCGGAAGAAGGCCGACATCGTGAAGTCCCGCCTGATCCGGAACTTTCGGGTACAATCAGAAATCGGCGACGGACGTGTTGCAGTATGTGGCGAGTATCTTTGCGAGCGGGCCAATAACATCGCCACACTTCGCTCGGATCAATGCTCAAGGCTGTGTACACTGAGGTGAACCGAGGGACACCCCTCAAGCTTGGGTGAAACCTCACCAGTGATGCGAGACCTCTCATGCAGTTCATCGATCCTCATGTCCACATGGTCTCCCGTACGACGGACGACTACGAGCGGATGGCGCGGATGGGATGTGTGGCCCTCAGCGAGCCGGCCTTCTGGGCGGGCTTCGACCGGGGAACCGTTGATGGCTTTCGGGACTACTTCAAACAGCTCACCGAGTTCGAGCCAAAGCGTGCCGGATGGTCGGGCGTGCAGCACTTTACTTGGCTTTGCATCAATGCGAAGGAAGCTGAGAATGTCGAGTTGTCGCGGGAGGTGATCAAGATGATCCCGGAGTTCATCCAGCGGACGGGCGTGCTGGGAATTGGGGAGATCGGCCTCAACAAGAATACCAAGAACGAGGCCACCATCTTCGCCGAACACCTGGAACTGGCAGCTCAGTTGCAGGAACTCGTTCTGATCCACACGCCCCATTTGCAGGATAAATACAAAGGCACCCGAATGATCGTCGACATGCTCCAGGAGCGGTCCGACCTCGAGCCGGGGCGAGTTTGCGTCGACCATGTCGAAGAGCACACGGTCCGCCTGGCCAAGGACAACGGCTTCTGGTGTGCGATGACTCTGTACCCCACGACGAAATGCACTCCGGCCCGGGCGGCCGACATCATCGAGCGATATGGCGATGAACGAATCATGGTGAACTCAGCGGGCGACTGGGGGCCGAGTAATCCGCTGGCTGTCCCCGACTTCATCATGGAGATGCGCCGCCGAGGGCACAGCGAAGCCAAGATTCGCAAAGTCGTCTACGAAAACCCCCTGGAGTTCTTTGGCCAGTGCGACCGGTTCACGTTCAAAGAACCGGTGTAGGCTCTGGCCGGATTCGGGTGTCGTTCTGACTCTCCCGGGAGGAAATACGGACAGCGTCAAGACCTGCGAAAGAACCGCCCTGCGTCACTTCCGGCTCGCATTCCGCAAGTAATAAAAGTGCCCGTCCTCGCCCCCCGCGAGGAGGTCCGGAACCCCGTCGCCGTTCCAATCGACGGTCGTCGGGCCGACATCGTGGGCCTCGATATTGTCGGCGGCGAGGGGGCCTTGGTCCTCGAAGAACCACTTCCCCTCTTTCGACTCGGTCTGCCGAAGCCATGTCGCGTTGCGGGAGTTCACGAGCAGATCAAGCTTCCCGTCGCCGTCCCAATCAACCACGCACAGCTTCCTTCGCCCACTTCGTCCTCCCTCGCCCGCGTTCAGGCGAAGCGGGCGCCCCTTGGTGTCGCACAGTGAGCGCTCGGGTGGAAGCAGAACCAGCGGGCCAGCTCCCACGCGGTCCCGACGGTAGAGCGATAAGTACCCCTCCGGGTCGAGCATCACGAGATCG
>JAYSVZ010000078.1:0-7863 GCA_043718305.1 Planctomycetota bacterium
GTAGCTGTCCATTCCCGCGAAACTGGTCGTGACAAGAACGCTCAGACCTGTTGAGATTCGGTAATGGATGGAATCGAGCAGTCATTGGATCGTGAGGCGTTGGTCGCGCTCGTCACCTCGTTGCGGCGGGAGTTGTTGTCATTGCGTGAAGTGAACGGGGCACTGACCGAGGCGAATGCCTTGTTGCGGCGGCGGGTGGCGGAGCTTGAAGGGCGCGGCGGGAAGCCGACAACGAAGCTCGCGGAGCCTTATTCTTTGCGGGCCGAGGAGCGGCGAGAGCAAGTCCTTGTCGACGGCGAATCAGCTCCGGGGGCGGGTTTGTTCCATGCCTTTGTGATCATCCCACCGAAATACTGATGCGACCCCAGTTCGCGACTTTACTGATGGTGTCGTCTACAGGCGGTCGTCTTCCGAGAGTACGGTGGTGAAAGTCTCGCCCGTTTCGTTGTCGACCAAGACCAGAAACCGGCCGCGGTCGTTCTCGATCGTGATGTATCCGTGATGGGGCAGTTGGGCGAGGAACTCTTTCAGCGGGACTGACTCGATGACAATGTGGTTCTGGGCCGGGGCAGTGTCGGTCGGGGCGGGCTTCGCGACCAGCGGAGTCGGCGAGACCGGGTTGGGCTGTGAAGGAGTGAGCCGAGGCGGGACCGGCGGGGCGATGTCTTGCGTTTGCGGGAGCGGTTGGGGGCCGAGGGCCATTTCGCCTTGGTGAAGCGAGTGGCGAAACACCGTGACTGCCAAGCCAAGCACCGTAACCAGCGCACCGGTTCGCAGCAGCCAGCGGCGGCGGCGTTTAGCCTGCAGAGCTTGCTGGCTGTGAAGCTGCAAGGCTGTGGCGACGGCCTCGGTCGGCACATCGTCGAGCGCATCCTGCCAAAGCTGTTTCAGGTCATTCGGGTTCATGGCGTTTCCATTCTAGCACTTGCTCGCGAATCCTCGCCCGCAATCTGACCAGGCGGGACTCGATGGCCCCTTCGCTCTGCCCGAGTTCAACGGCCAATTCACGGACGCTGCGCCCCGAGTATTTGGCCGATAGCAGGGCTTGGTCATCCTCGGAGAGCATGGTCAACGCCCGTTGCAGCAGCGGGGCCATATCCTCCGGGGGAGTCATGGGAGGCGTCACTGGCGGCTGGTCTGAGAGCGTTCGGAGAAGTCTCGCCCAGCGAGAGGCTTTCCGTCCAGAGTCTGTTGCCGCACTGCGAGCCAAACACGTGAGCCAATCCCAGAAGACCGGCTCACTGTGAAACTCGCGGATATGGCGCATGACGCGAAGCATTGTATCCTGGGAGACATCGAGCGCTTCATCCGCCCGTCCGCCGACCAGAACATAAACGTATCGGTACAGCCGCCGTTGGTACTCCTGATAAAACCGGGCATAAGCGTCTTCAGCGCCGTGAGCCATGCCGGTTGTCATCTCGGAGAGCTGCATTAGAGCGGGCGGTCATGAGGGGGATGAATGATCGGGGAGACTGTCGACAAAATAGCGAGTGAACTTCCGGTTCCCTCTCCCCCCGGGAGAGGGGCTGGGGTGGCGAAACACCCCCCGAATGGGCACCGTAGGACGGCCTTTCCAGGCCGTCCTTTCTACACAACTCGGAAGAGGTCAACGCAAAGGCGCGAAGTGTCCCGTCAGCCATTTTCGCGAGGTTCCCGCCTGCCTGTGAAGTCACCCCCGGATCACGCGGGCCTCTTCCTTGGCGACACTGCGCCTTCGCGTCTTTGCGTTGAAATCCAGCTTCCCTGGCCATTCTTGCTGGGATTCTGAAGCAGGAACACGATGTGTAGAAAGGTTAGCCTTACCAGGCCGTCCTTGAGAGGCTCCCACCGCTAGACGGCCTAGAAAGGCCGTCTTACAGGGAGACGACTTTCGCTCACCAGTCTTGAGACAGGTCGCAGCTGAGAGTCGGTCGGTTTGCGATTCGGAGGTTGACACGTGGTTCATTCGGCTTGCTGCGCTGCGCCGAGCGATTTCGGAGAAATCGCCGACAATGTCGGCGACCTTCGCCGGATCGGTAGCGACGTTCGCCAGAACGCGGGCGAATGGCCAGTGTAGGTTTGAGTCCAGGCTTTAGGCTGTTCCGGACAGGCTAAAGCCTGGACTCCCACCCCGAATTTAGCGTGGCGGAGGCACTCAGATGGTACTACGAAATCCGAACCGGAATATAAGTCCTAGCGGGGTAACCACGACGAACACATCAGTTCGGTTCATTGGGCGTGGGTGGTGAACCGCCGCCTGCGCCGGGGTAACCTCCGCCTCCCCCCATCACACCCGGCAGACCTCCTCTCATCCCCGGAACCCCTCCTGGGAACTGCCGCGAATTGGTCGCGTTGATGATTTCAGTGGCAACTTGGACACTCTCGGGAGTCCCCACCACCATCACCATCTTCAGCCGTTCCTGGACCGTGATCTTGGGTTGAGCCAGAGAGCGCCCAGAGACCTCCGCATACATCGCGAAGGCGACCTCGACCGCCTCCAGCATCTCTTCTGTGTCTTGAGCGATCCTCTTTTTCTCGTTTTCAGCAGCTTCTGGCGTCTGTTCACCATTCCGGCCCGTCAGCATCGTACCGATGTTGGGGAGTTGATGAGGATCCATCCAGCTCAATTTGATCGCCTTCACCACGACCTCATGTTTGGGCGGGCTCAGCACCAAGACACGACCTTCGGAGATATACTCGATCACAAAAGCTTTCTCGGTCGAGTGGGAAATCGCTTCCAGCGCATCCTTGGGCAGCAGTTCCGACAGCATGATCGTCCCGACCTTCAAGTCTCGCAGCTTCTCCGAGATCATGAAGCTGACCGGTTCGGGGTAATCATTGGACTTGACGTTTGTCTCGCGCAGCAAGTCGATGACCTGGCCGAGAGTGGCGTCCTTGAGGTCGATCGTGGTGGGGACTCCATAGGCTGCCATACCGTTCCCATGGTTGTCGACCGCACTACCGCCGCCAGTGTAGCCGCCGCCGAAGCCGCTACCACCACCGCCGAACTGTGCCCAGCACGGCCCCGCTGCGAAGGCCAGACAACTCCACACCAATCCGGATTGCCAAAGGCGATTCGTCACTTGCGACTCCTTGTTTTCGGGAAGAGATTGTTTTCGGGAAGAGAGACTGATCTGATCTCACACGATGAGACACACGCTTGGGAGGCGGAAATCCTGCGAACGATTCTGACACTTTTTACCAGCAGCACTTCGCCCTCCTGGCCCAACAGAGGAGCCTGAGCCACATCATCACTTCTCCGCGCGGCGCGGCGTGACCGTAATCAGCCCCTGAATCGCCAGGAAGATCCCCAGCGGAAGGAATAGCACCACCCAGGCGGCCAGCATCAGCCGCTGGAACCAGCCCCCATGCAATGATCGCGTCAGCGTTCGGACCTCGGGCTGGTCGAGTCGGGCGGCGCGAAGAGCAATGATCACGCTTTCCCGGCGCTGGTCCGAGAGACCGATCGGACTCGCGACATCCTCAATGAGAATCGACGCGGAGTGCCGATCGTAGCCAGCCACGATCTGCGAGACGGTCTCATGACCGGTCGTATTGAGTTGGGGCGAGGCTGCCTCAAAATCGCCGTCCCGCAGCACGAATCCCACCGTTTCCGCCTGCCGCTGTTGCGTGTCGCGGGGGTCGCAAAGACTTCCGATCAACAGCAATGCCAGCAGGCCGCACATCGTCCCCAGCAGCAACCCGCACCCGACAGTGGTCATCTGCGTCTTGAACTGGCTCCGTTCCGAGGTCGACTCAAACTGCAATTCCACGGTTCGGCGACGGCGAATCGATCGCCGTGCCGCATCGAGCAGGTCGAACGTCCGGACAGCATCGGTCCATGTCGAACGAGCCCCCTCAGTCGCGATTAAGGCCAAGCGGGCTACGGGACCGGGACAGGCGACCGCGCGGCAGTTGATCTGAAGTCGCGGGGGCTCGTCACCTTCCCATGTGACGACCGCTGATCCCTTGTCGGTGGTGACCGTCAATTCAGACCGGGCCGAGGTTCCCCGGCGATAGATCCACATCGCATCGGGCACTCCCTCCCCCGCCAGACTCACCGAGGCGGTCGTCAGCCCGGTCGGCCCGATCCCGCTATGAATCGCCGTGACGCGCTGGTATTCGCCGGAAGCCAATGTGCGCAGGACGGCTGCGTCCTGGAGCCAGGCCCGTTCGGCCTCTTCAATGGGAAAGACGGGCAACCCCGGGACGGTCGTCTCCCACTGAAATTGCAGCCCGTTCCCGCACTCGCCCGCGAGCAGTTGCTTTCGCAATTCGACCACGGCGGGAGCGGTTGTGCGAGCCCAAACCGGTCGTAACTGCCCCGGGTGCTCTTCGTCAGTGGGGATCAAATGGTAAATCGCCGACGAGCCCTGATCGGCCTCAATGGCGAGCCAGACGGGATGACCGCTTCGCAGAAAGAGAGGGATCAGCCTCCAGATCTCGGGATCGGTTCCGGAGGCGATGACCCCCTCGAGATTCGTCCGTTGGTCCCGCGCAGATTCGGTCCAGCGTTCAACTCCAGCGGGCAGCCGTTCGTCCGAAACCGGCCCCGCCACAGCCTCCACGAGGAGTCCCGCCGCTCGAACCTCGGCGAGGAGACGGTCCCATGTCGAATTGTCAGCCAGCAGCAACATTCCGATATCATGGCGGGAGGGTGAAGTGAGAACAAGCGGCCACCAGATCATCCGTAGGCCGACAAGTCATGTCAGTGCCTCTCGATGGTTGGTGGAAGTTCACTGTCGTGGTGCCTGGGAAGACAAGTTGGGACTCCGACTGGCATCCGAGCGATGTCCGCTTAGAATCCGTAGCATCCCCCGAGAAGTGTCCTTGCCGTTGTCTGGAGTCACCATGGATTGGATTGTTCCGTTTGTCACCTTGACCGCGATGGAGATCGTGCTTGGGATCGACAACATCGTCTTTATCGCGATCCTGGTCGGAAAGCTTCCGGCCGAGCAGCAAGCCCGGGCGCGGACGCTGGGGCTGATCGGAGCGTTAGTCACTCGCATGCTGCTGCTGTTGTCGATCAGTTGGGTCATGAATCTGACCCACCCCGTGTTTCAGTTGACCGACCTCGGCGTTCCGCAGAGCTGGGTCACCGAGGAGGGGGCTCCCGCTCCGACCACACATTCAACGACGGAAGTGACCTCCCACGGATCTCATTCCCCCGGGCACGGCGACATCAACGGCGTCTCATGGAAAGACATCATTCTGCTCGTGGGTGGGGCCTTCCTGATCTGGCACAGCGTCAAAGAAATCCACCACAAGGTCGAAGGTCCACGCGAGGTCAATCCCTCTTCTGCCAGTCGAAGCAGTTTCAACGCAGTCCTGTTTCAGATCGCCTTGTTCGACATCATCTTCTCGCTGGATTCGGTCATCACAGCGGTCGGCATGGTCAAGCAGATCTGGGTGATGATTGCCGCCGTGATGGCTTCCATGGGGGTGATGCTGATCTTCTCGGGCCACATCAGTCGGTTCGTGGACCGTCATCCGACGATCAAAATTCTAGCCCTCAGCTTCTTAATCCTGATCGGCGTGCTGCTGGTTGCCGAAGGGTTTGGAACCGGCATGAACAAGGGGTACATCTACTTTGCGATGGCCTTCTCGATGGTGGTCGAACTGATCAACATGCGGCTCCGGCCGGTGGCCGGATCATCGGTCACCAGTGACAACTGACGTGAGTCGTCGAGCTTGGCCCCGTCTCTGAGCTCTGTAGAGGTCGGACGGGATCGCCCAGAGTCGCAACCAACGGGAGCCCCAGCTCGCAGGCACTACGAACGGAGGGGACGGGCAGGATTGCGCGCCACTTCGGAGGTTATACATCACCAAAGGCAGAGTCACAGTCGCACTTCGCGTCAGCCCCAAGAATGCTCCGCTCTTCGCCCTGAAAGGGCACCAACATACCAGCCCAGGGCAACGCCGGCAACGCCCTGGGAACCGAGTCCGCTTGCTCTCCAAGCCCTGAAAGGGCGGCACAATGCGAGGCCTCGCCCGTGTTTCGCCCTTTCAGGGCTGAGGGCGTGGGGGGATTCAGCAACCTGGGGCGGCGCTCCCGGGGGTCGCTCTGCCCCAGGCTGATTTGTGGCTGCCCTGTTGGGGCGGAGGAGGGAGGCTTGGCGAAGATCGTGTCGGGTGATGCGTTAATTCCGCCGTGGCGGACTGGTGCTTTTTCGCCATCTGCCTTCAGTAGTCTTTGGCGGCGACCCGACCCCGGAGGGGTCACAGAAATTAGCCGGTGGTTGAGCGCCAGCGACACCACCGGTGTCTCTATATTTGAGCCATTACACGAGCCCGACCGGACTGTGATGACGCCGCCGCCACTGAATCCCGGCCATCGTCAACATCGCCAGTCCCGCCAGAATCATCGCGGAAGGCTCCGGGGCGGCGGTGGGGGCGGTGACATTGAACGCGGTCTTCCAGTTGGCCGAACTGATTTGGCCATTGTTGCCGGTCCAGTTGGTCGGATTCGCTAAAAGGGCCAGCAACTGTGCCTTCGTCCCAGAGGTCACAGCCCCGCTGTAATAGGCATTGTCAAAGTTGCCCAGGTAGACCGCTGTGGAGCCACTGGTCAGACCACCGGGAATATGGCTGTTGTTGTCAGTCACCGTTTGATTGTTGGGTATCCATCCGGGGGCGGCGTGGGCGAAGTCGATCCCATAGATTAACGTGGGGGCTGCTGTTGTGCCTGTAAACACGAAGATCTGGTCGCCCCTGGAGCTGAGTGCCATTCCGCTCCCACCACGCGTCCCCGTGGTCCAGGCGTTCGTTGTCCGGCCGGTGTATCTGATCACGGTGCCAGCCGCAATGCTCGATGTATGGGTCCACGTCAACGGATTGACCCCGTGTTCGGACGTCCGAAAGCCCACCGGCGCCGTCGCTTGCCAGGAATTGTCCGTAAAATTGATCGTCGTGTTCGCGCTAATGTTCGACAGAGCAACCCAGGCGAATTCATCGTCTTTGTCGGCACCAAAAGCGATGATCGCGACGTCCCCGACCACCAGCGCCCCTTGGGCCGCCGTGTTCCAACAACTCCACACTGTCAACAGCAGTAAACCAATGAAGCGACGCACGAAACACGATCCGATCTGGGGGGGGCTTCTCAACACCTCCGGCCACGCTTGGAGTGTGAGAATGCTCAACTCTAGGTTGCCCTTTCGAGTCTTGCCGGAATTATTTGCAGAATTGGTGCGAATGGTTCCGTAGCGAGTCAAAAGCACTCAACATCAGTGACTTTCGATTTAATGAGCAAGTCCGAGGCTGACCACAGCGACTCGCGATTGCGTAGCCCATCGACCACTGTTGCGAATCGGACTCACTCGTGAGGTGAAACCACCTCTCCGTTCAGTCGATTTTGGAATGAGATCGTCCTCTGTCATTCACCCACCTTCTGGCGAAGGTCGCTACGTTCGTCAGAACGCCAGCGAGCCAAAATATGAAGCGGTTCAACAATGGACTGCACAGTGATTCGGAAAATGCTCTAGTTCTGGCGCGGCGGATGCAGTGGGTCTCCCCTCCCCCTCCTGAAGGAACCACCCGTGCCTCGCATCCACTCGACCGATCTGATTGTCTCCGATGTCGGCGGGACGCTCCTGCTCAAGCTGTGCGGGTTCGTTCTCGATCAGGCCGCCGAAATCCGCGATGTTTCGGAGCATCGGCTGACCGTGCGGCTGGGGCGTTCGTGGTTCGGTCGATTGATGTGGGGCGACCAACATCCGCATCGACTCGATATCGCGATTGAATTTGCAGCGATCCCCATGACCGACAGGCGGCATACCTGTTCACGCGTCCGAATCGAGATTCGCGACGCCCAATGGGGCGCTGGGACCGTCCCGTTTGATGAAGCCGTGCGGCGGGTGATGTGGAAGCTGCGTTCAGCGCTGCTGG
>JAYSVZ010000771.1:0-9490 GCA_043718305.1 Planctomycetota bacterium
GTCCAGGAACGTCTGGCCGTGGAGACTCCGCGATTGCCATCGGTCGCGCGGCCGCCGGTGATCCTGCAACCGCTCTCCTCGCTCAGTCGGATGATGAAGATCGGCCTCTGGTCGGACAAGCTCTCGCAGCGTGATCTGACCGAGTTGGCCGTCTGGACGATCCGGCCGCGTATCATGGCGATTCCCGGTGTGGCCAACGTCGCCATCTGGGGGCAACGCGACAAGCAGTTGCAGGTGCTGATTAATCCAGATCAGTTGCGTGCGCATCAAGTCACGCTCGATACGGTTCTCAAGGCCACAGCCGATGCCGTCGTGCTCGATGCCGGGGGATTTGTCGACACGCCCAACCAGCGGATTGCCGTCCGTCAACTGTCACCGGTTCACAGCCCCGAGGAACTGGCCCAAACGGTGGTCGCCTTTCGAGACGGGGCGGTCCTGCGGCTGGGTGATGTGGCGAATGTGACTTTCGGTTCCCCGCCAGCGATCGGTGACGCGATCATCAACGATGGTCCCGGCCTGCTGCTGATCGTCGAGAAGCAGCCCGCAGCCAACATGCTGGAAGTGACTCGCCAGGTGGAAGAGGCCCTGGCGGTCCTGAAGCCGGGGCTCAAGGATGTGGAGATGGACGCCACGATCTTCCGACCGGCGACGTTCATCGAACGGTCGATGGAGAATCTCACGCATGCATTGATTACCGGATGCGTGCTGGTTGTGATCGTGCTGATCGTGTTTCTCTACGACTGGCGAACGGCGATCATCAGTTTGACCGCGATCCCGCTGTCGTTGATGGCGACAATCGTTGTGCTGTACTGGTGGGGGCTGACGATCAACACGATGATCATCGCCGGGCTGGTCGTGGCTTTGGGCGAGGTGGTCGATGACGCGATCATCGATGTGGAGAACATCGTTCGTCGATTGCGTTTGAACAAGGCCTTAGAGACCCCGAAGTCCGCGTTTCGCGTGGTCCTGGAAGCCTCGCTGGAGGTGCGGAGCGCCGTCGTCTACGCCACGGTCATCATCGTGCTGGTCTTTCTTCCGGTCTTCTTTCTGGAGGGATTGCCCGGAGCGTTCTTCCGTCCGCTGGCCATCGGGTATGTGCTGGCGATCATCGCGTCATTGCTGGTCGCTCTGGTCGTCACGCCCGCGTTGTCGCTGTTGATTCTCCCCAGTGAAGGGAAGGCGACACGCGAGCCGCCGCTCAGCCGCTGGCTCAAGTGGCCCTACCAAAGAATGTTGCCGTGGTTCACCATTCGACCGAAGGCGACCATCGCCTTTCTCGCAGTCGCCTTTGCTGCGACAGGTTGGCTCTACAACAGCCTCGGTCAGGAGTTCCTTCCGAACTTCCAGGAGACCGACTTCCTGATGCACTTTGTCGAGCGGCCCGGCACCTCAATCGAGGCGATGGACCGCATCACGATCCTCGCCAGTAAGGAGCTGAGAGCGATCCCCGGTGTTCGCAACTTCGGCAGCCACATCGGCCGTGCCGAAGGGGGCGACGAGGTCTACGGGCCGAACTTTACCGAGCTGTGGATCAGCATCGACAAGGACGTGGACTACCAGGAGACCGTCGGCAAGATTCAAACGGCGGTCGATGGTTACCCCGGCTTGAAGCGGGATCTGCTGACGTTCCTGCGCGAGCGAGTCAAAGAGGTTCTCACCGGGACGAGTTCCAGCATCGTCGTCCGCATCTATGGTCCCGACCTGGCCACATTGCGAGCCAAGGCCAAAGAAGTCGAAGCCGCGATGAGCAAGGTCGAGGGGATTGCGAACCTCAAGGTCGAATCGCAAGACCTCGTCCCGCAAGTCGAAGTCCGCTTGCGAACCGAGGCCGCCGAACGGCTAGGCCTCAATCCCGGTCAAGTGCGCCGGGCCGTCACCACGATGCTGCGCGGCATGAAGGTCGGCGAGGTGTACGAGAACCAGAAGAAGTTCGATGTCGTCGTCTGGGGACAGCCTGAGTCTCGCACCGATCTAACAGCTCTACACGACCTCCGCATCGATACGCCCACGGGCGGACAAGTCCCACTCAAGGAGATTGCGGACATCGGGATCGTCCCCGCACCGAATGAGGTGAAGCGTGACGGCGGCTCGCGGCGAATCGACGTGACGTGCGATGCCAAGGGGCGCGACCTCGGCTCGGTCGCTCGTGACATTGAAGCTGCCGTGCGGGCACTCCCCTTTGAACGCGAGTACCACCCGGAGTTCCTCGGCGAATACACCGCCCGGCAGGCATCACAGCAACGACTGCTGGCGTTGGGAGCGATGTCGCTCATCGGCATTCTGCTGATTCTGTACATCGACTTTCAGTCGTTGCGGTTGACCTTGATGGTCGCCTTGACGATCCCGTTCGCCCTGATCGGCGGGGTCGTCGCTGCCTGGATGGCGGGCGGGGTTCTGTCGCTCGGCTCGTTGATCGGATTTGTCACCGTCCTCGGCATCGCAGCTCGCAACGGGATCATGCTCGTCAGTCACTACCGGCATCTACAAGAGTCCGAAGGAGAACCGTTCGGCTTGAATCTCGTACTGCGTGGGGCCGAAGAACGGCTGATTCCCATCCTGATGACCGTCCTTACGACCGCCTTGGCCCTACTTCCGCTCGCGATCTCCGGCAACAAGCCGGGCCACGAGATCGAGTACCCGCTGGCCGTGGTCATTGTCGGGGGACTGGTGACCTCGACGTTCTTGAATCTGTTCCTCCTACCACCACTGTATCTACTGTGGGGACGACACGAGGTGGTGAAGGAGTAGCGGCTCTCCATCAGAAGTACGTCGGGCGCGAGCTGTGCCTCATCATCGAGACCTCGAAGGGCGCTGATCACCGCTCTCATGGAGGTCGGCGGGTTCACGATTTATCCCATCAACCCCAAGCAAGCCGCCCGCGATCGCGAGGCCCTGCACCCCACCGGCAGCCAGAGCGACCCCGCCGACGCCGAGCTGCTCGCCAAGTTCTTGATGCACCATCAAGGCACCCTCAAAGGTCTGCCGGGGTCGGGGTCAGGCCAGCGTTTCGCTCTCCATCGACGGGTGGCCGTGACTCGCGACGGCACCGGCATACTAACCGCGGAGCCATCAGCCCATTGCGACCGATGACTGGCTCTTTGTATCCTGTTTGGTGTCGGACTCGGAACTGCCCGCAGCGAAAGTGTTTGGTCCATGGAGCCGCTCGTCTTCGAGCCGTACCTTCGCCCCCAGATCTGGGGTGGGCGGAGACTCGCGGACTGGGGCAAACATCTTCCCTCGCACGAAATGCGAGTCGGGGAGTGCTGGGAACTGAGCGGACATCTGCTCCATGCCAGCCGCGTTTCGGATGGCCCTCTGGCGGGTCGATCAGTCAGCGAACTCTGGACGACGGAGCGTCCATCGCTCGCCGGTGATGATCCCGGCTTGCTGGCCAGCGATCGATTTCCCTGGCTCGTGAAGCTGCTGAACTGTGAGGCTCCGCTGTCAGTGCAGGTCCACCCGAGTCAGCGTCATGCCAAGCAATGGGGGCTTTCCGAACCGGGCAAGTCAGAGGCGTGGGTTGTCTTGCACGCCGAGCCCGATGCGGTCATTCATGCGGGACTGCGGACCGGGATCGAGCGAACCGCCTTCGAAGCCAGCCTGGCTGCGAGTCGGGTCGAAGAGTCGTTAAACCGATTGTCACCGGAAGCGGGGGATTGTCTGTACCTTCCCTCGGGAACGGTTCACAGCGCGCAAGGCGGGCTGGTCCTGCTGGAAGTGCAATCGACGAGTGATGCGACCTTCCGGCTCTGGGACTGGGACCGGCTGGATGAACGCGGTCACGCTCGTCCCCTGCACCGCGAGACAGGACTCGATCTAGTCGAGTGGGGACTGGGACCGCTCGACTTTGTGCGCGCTGCGACGACGTTGCCCCTCGGAGCGGGGGTCACGCGAACACAACTGATCGATTGCCCCGAGTTCGTTTTACACCGTTACGATCTGACGAGGGATCACCGCCCGACGGAACTCGCCGGAAAGCTGGCGGTCTGGTTCGTCGCAGCGGGCTCGGTGACCTTGCAATCGGGTGCGATGCCGCCCCGAACGTTGATGCGGGGCCAGACCGTGCTGGTGCCAGCGACCAGTCGCCCCATTCACTGGGAGGTTCCCCCCGAAGGGGCGACCCTGTTGGAGTTCAGCCTTTAGGCTGCCTCCGGTTGCAGAACACCCCGACAACCCGAGAAGCCTGGGCGATGATTTACGGTCTGTTGAACATCCACAAACCGGCCACCTGGACTTCGCGGGATGTCGTGGACCGCATTGAGCAACACGCGCACGGGTGCAAGGTCGGTCATGCCGGGACGCTCGACCCGCTGGCGACGGGCGTGCTCGTCGTGTGTGTCGGTGGAGCGACGCGACTGGTCCCTCAGATCCAGGCTCAGTCGAAGACCTACCTCGCCACATTCCTCTGGGGCCGCCGCAGCCCCTCGGACGATATCGACACGGAGGTCGAGATCCTGCCCGGTTTACCGATCGGTACCAATGAAATGCTGTTGGCGGTACTTCCCCGCTTCGTAGGGACGATTCGCCAAGTCCCATCCGCCTTCAGCGCGGTCAAGGTGAACGGCCAGCCTGCTTACAAGAAGGCCCATAAAGGGCGACCCGTCGAAGTCCCTGAGCGGGAAGTGGTCGTCGAGCAGATCATCCTGCGAGAGAATACCGAGGAAGTGTTCACGCTCGAGATTATCTGCGGCGGCGGAACGTATGTCCGCTCGATCGGCCGCGATATCGCGATCGCTTGCGGGTCTTCGGCGGTCATGTCGGCCTTATGCCGAACCCGCGTGGGGGCCTTTACCTTGGAAGACGCGATCGATCCCGCGAGTGTCCACCGCCGAATGATCGCGGAACAGGTTTTATCCCCACTCCTGGCGATTCCCGACTACCCACGCCTGGCGATTAGCGAGATCGATATGAAGCGGATCCTACACGGGAACCCCGCATTAGCGGAGTACCCCGCCATGTCTGGCCCCGTCGCATTACTCTGCGAAGGGGATTTCGTGGCGATCGCTGAGTTCGATCTGACGACCGGGCGCTACTGGCCGAAGGTGGTCCTCCGCGATCGCAATCCCAGCTAGTCCTCCATGGTGGGCCTGCGCTCCAAAGCGAGCTGGTCTCCACCCTACGACTACGATCAGTCTCAACGAAACTCGAGGCTAGTCCCGCCAAAGGCAATTGCCACCCCATGGCGTGGGTCGCCCTCCCACTCTGTACCCCGAAGGGGTGATCCATCACAGCCCAAGGTCGCGACGGCAGTCGCGCACCCTGGAAAATAGGCCGCCGTTTTTCCCGACCCTGAAAGGGTTGCACACCGCGCGACGCTTGTAGAACCCCGACAGGGTTCGCCAGAGTTTGACGCGTTGATCCTAGGGTGCGCTTCCGTTGGTCGCGACCCTGGACTGTGATGTGTCACCCCGTTGAGGTGCCAGAGTGGACTGGCGACGCGGGAGGTTTCTGGCCTCAGGGAGGCCAATTGCCACGGGTGAGGCTAGTGCGGCGTGTCGATCGGACCTTCGGGGCCGTGGACTGCGTTCGAATAGTTGAATTGCACCGGGACGAGCCCCTTCCCATTTGCCAGGGGGACTTCCTTGACGATGTCGCGAAGGGTCCCCCCCGCGTGCAACGGGTAGTCGCCAATCTCCTCGCCCGCTTCGGATGTCCAACCGAGGTAACCCATCGACATCGGATTGTATGGGTCGCGAATCGCATCCTCGACATCGGGGTCGGTTCGGAACTCGCACAGCTCGTGATAAAGCGTCGCACACATGTTCTTCCACGGCTCCGCAAAGACGGGGATGCCGTTCGTGAAGCCATCCGAGCGGCGTTCCGAGTAGACCTCGACGGAGTAATACAGCGTGCGGTTCTTGTAATGGATCGACCCATGATACCCCCCCAGGCCGCCCGTCGAGTCCCCCGCTTCGTCGTGCTCCACAACGGGATGCTCCAGGCGGTCAGAGCCACTGTAATCCTTAATCGAGGCGGCGTTCTCGGGCAGATCTTCGTCATTCAAAATGGTGCCCGGCGGCAACAGAAAGTTGAAGATCGTGGACTTGAGGTCATAAGTGCTCAGGTAGCCCTGGTCTGACAGATACTCGACATACTGTTGAATGTCACCGCGTGAGATGACAGACGGCTTGTACCCCACCAGCGGGTGGGCTGCATGGGCCTTGGAACCGAGGGGCTTGTTGTTGAAATACTGCAGCATGACATTGTTCAAGTGCTGGTCGTTCATCGCCTGGTCCACGCTCCACTCGATCTTCTCGACCTCGGCCAGAGTCCAGCCCGCCTGCTCTCCACCGACGTAGAGATTCACCCAGCCCAGATTCTGCAACGTCTTGCCGCCGCGAAACTTCAGGTCTTCTCCCGGCGAAGGGTTTGTGCCATCGACCCGGCGTTCATCACTGGGGATGTTGTCAGCTGAGGAGGCGAGGGCATGCGCGGCCCGCTGCGGAGGGAGTGGCCAGGGTGCCCATTTCGCAGTTCGATCGACCGGGTTTTGAGGAACGGGAACGGGATTGCTGACGGGGGTCAGCGGGTCAGGCTTCGGCGTTGTCGGTTGCCCAGGATTCACCGGGACCGGCTTCAGGACGACCGGTGTTTGAGGTGTCTGCGGATACCCCGGAGTGATCACCGGCCCCCAGATGATCGGCGGACCGCCGCCTGGATAGTTGACGGGGATATAGCCCGGCGGGTAACCGGTTTGCGGATAGCCGGTGCCGCCATGCGGACCATACCCGATCGGCGCGTACGGACTTCGATTCTGTGCGCATCCGGAGATCGCGAGCAGACCAACCGTGACCAGAGTGCCAAGAAGTCGAGGACGCATGAGAACAGCCTGAAGAAGATGCCGTGCAAGGCAGCCTCAAGGACGGGCGAACGGGCTTCGCAAGGCCCGCGAGTGGGAGGTATAGGCGAACCCCTTTCGGCAGAAACAGCCGGATTTCGATCGCTTGCGGCAATTTCTGCCGCAACGCATGCCTTTCGCCGAACGCCAATCACAAAGCGACTCGCTAGGTCAGATCGCAAAGCATTGAATCAGCGAGCGTTACGGTCCTTGCGTGGCCACCAGCCGACTGTTCAATGCAACGTTTTCAATTTTGAAGTGAGGTGCCCCCTTGATGAATTCTTCCGCAGCCCACTTTTTGGAAACAGACTGCTGGCCCGATGAGGCCACTGGTGGGAATCAAAGGACCCGTAGGACGGACCTTTCCAGGCCGTCCATGATCGGTGTTCAAGGCAAGACGGCCAGGAAAGGCCTGGAAAGGCCGTCCTATGGGGAGACTATTTACGCCCCCTGCCTGAGTAGTCAGCCCGATCAAAGCAAGGCATACTGGTTCCGGGAGGACCATCGCGTCCTCGGTCTGGAGTCGGTCCCACGCATTTAGGAATACCGCCATGCGATCATGGATCTCTTTGGTCAAGCTGGTGTTGCTGGTGACGTTATCAATGCTGGCTTCTGCGACCACCCGAGCGGACGAGCCAGCCCAGGATCTGATCGGCACGGTTGAGTTCCAGCCGCTGGCCTCGGCCACCGGGCGGTTGTTGGAGGCCCTCCAGTTCCAAGGGACGCCGCTTCCCGAAGCCGATACAGCGGCCCTGCAGGCGATCCTCAAGACCGGTGCGGGCCGCGAAAGTGTCCTGGCGATCCAAAAAATCCTCGACCCGCATTGTCTGGCCACCGTGCGAATCAACGCCGAGAGCCGCGTCTCCGCGGTTCCGGGACCAGTCAAGAAGCAGTTGATTCAACAAGGCTGGCGGACTTTTTTGGTCAAGGTCCACAACGAAGCGGGGGTTACCGCCGAACTCAAGGTCGGCAGCCCACAGTCGGGGCCGACCTATCAACAGGGAAAAGGTCCACGCGAACGACCGCAGAAGGATCAGAAGCTGGTGACTGCTGCCGAGTCGGCGGGACGGTTTCTCGATATCGATGCCTCCCAAGGTTCGCCGCTCACACTCAATCTGTCGGGCCTGCTCGTCGAGTACCGGCTGGTGCAACTCTATAGTCGCGACACAGGGGACCGCGAGGCGACGCTGATGTTCGATGTCGGCCAGGGGACGCAAGACCTGGGGTTCCGCAACGAGACGCCGATCCTGTTCCAGTGTCTCCCGGCGATCGAGGTGGTCCTCGATGTCCGCGATTTCGATGGCAGCCCGACGAGTGCGGCCTTCACAATCAAGGACGCTCGCGGGTTCGTTTATCCGCACCCGAAACGCCGACTCGCTCCGGACCTGTTCTTCCATCATCAGATCTATCGGGCCACGGGCGAGACGGTGACGCTGCCTCCGGGCGAGTACACCGTCAACGTCCAGCGCGGGCCGGAGTATGTCGTTGAGACGTACCCCCTATCGGTGAAGCCCGATGCGGTCAACCAACGCCTTGCCGTGCAACTCCGGCGGTGGATTCACCCCGCCAAGCGGAACTGGTTCTCCGGCGACCACCACATCCACGCCGCCGGCTGTGCCCACTACGACAGCCCGACCGAAGGGGTCGGCCCGGCGGACATGATGCGGCATATCCTCGGTGAGGATCTCAACGTCGGCTGCGTGCTGTCGTGGGGGCCGTGCTGGTACACCCAGAAGCAGTTCTTCGAGGGGAAGACGAATGCCCTTTCGAAGCCGGACTATCTGATGCGATACGATGTCGAGGTCAGCGGGTTCCCGTCCTCGCACGCGGGGCATTTGTGCCTGCTGCGACTGAAAGAGGACGACTACCCCGGCACCACCGTTCTCGAAGAGTGGCCGAGTTGGACCTACCCCGTGCTGGAGTGGGGCCAGAAGCAGGGCGGCGTGGTGGGGTACAGCCACAGCGGCTGGGGGTTGGCCTTGCCAGACCATATGCCGGACGGGTCGCGACAGTTCTCTCCGCATCCGTGGGGCGGGGCACCGCAAGGGTGGCAAGGCCGCTGTGCAGACACCTTGCCCGATGATGCCTTGCCGCCGTTCAACGGCATCGGAGCCAACGAGTTCATCGTCACTGGCCCGCTCGGTGTGTGCGACTTCATTTCGGCGGTCGATACGCCCGTGATCTGGGAACTCAACATCTGGTATCACATGCTGAACTGCGGCGTGCGGACCCGCATCAGCGGCGAGACTGACTTCCCGTGTATCTATGGGGACAAGGTCGGCCTGGGCCGGATCTACGTCCAACTCGATAAAGACCAGCCGCTCGACTTCGATGCCTGGTGCGAGGGACTCAAACAGGGTCGCAGCTACTGCGGCGACGGGTTGAGCCATGTGCTGGATTTCCGCATTACTGATCCGAAGGCTCTCTCACTCCCGAACGGCGGTCGTGATCGTTCGTCCGTCTGGCTCGGTCAGCCAGGCCCCGGCGACGAGGTGAGTCAGATCGATCTGAAGGAGCCGGGGAAGGCCACAGTCACCTTCGACGTAGCCGCTCTCCTCGCCGAGAAGCCGACCCCCGAGACCGAGCGCATCCGGTCCGCCCGGCTCGACTCCAAGCCCTACTGGCACATCGAACGCAGCCGCCTCGGCGACA
>JAYSVZ010000772.1:0-3131 GCA_043718305.1 Planctomycetota bacterium
CTCACACCGTGATCGTACTAGAATCGGAAACATGACGCGAACGCCTTTGGTTCGCGCAATCAGGCTCAACCTGCATAACCCGTCTAACCGATTCCTAGGATCACGGAGCGCTGTGGGTGCTGCGCTCGTGACCCGTCCCTCCCGGAGGCGACTATGAACTTTGTCGCCTTGAACAAGATTCGTTCGGCTCTGGCGGGGAACTCCCTCCGGAGAGTGGTCGCCCTGTTGCTGCTCATGGGTGTGGGAATTGCAGCCTGCCTTCCCAGTGGCCAAGAGCGGGTGGTCGAGACGGGTGACGCGGTCGATTTCGACCAAATCGTGGAAGACCTGCAAGGAGTCGCGCTCGTCGCCACAGATGAGGATGACACGCCTGCCAACGCCACCCAGGTCAATGGCCGAATCCAGTACCGCGATCCGGCCCTGGTGCATGCCGTCGCCTTGGACGATGCTTCGATTCCGCCCCGTTCACGGGTCGTTCCAGTCGCTGCCGTGCATCCGCAGCGAACACAACCGTCCCCGAACAGTCCCGTCTGGCTGCTCGGGATTCTCGAAGACGAATGAGCTTGAACCCGAGACGCTGATCGCTGAGCGATCCGCGAGACTGGCCCCCAAACTTCGCATTCCACGACCATGAGCAGGGTCCACCAAACTCCAATGCCCAGCGCTCTGACATCCGCCGCACTCGATTCCGTCGGGAGCCGCTGCGATGTATGAACGCCATTGGCAGCTCGATCGTCCCGCCTTTGAATGCGACTTAGACGCTCAGTTTTACTATCCGACCCGTACCCACCAGGGAGCGCTCCTGAAACTCCGGTTTGCGCTAGAGAACCGTAAGGGGGCGGCATTACTCGTGGGAGACCACGGGATCGGTAAGACCTACCTGACCCATGTTCTGGAGCAAGACTTCCAGGCTGTCGGGCGGAGCTTCATACGGTTGAACTTCCCCCAACTTTCACCAGTCGACATGCTGGGGTATCTCGCGATGCGGCTGGGGGCCACTCCGGGGCCGGGCGTCCAACGCAGTTCTCCCGATCAGATGCTGCGGAGCCTGGAGACGCGTCTGGAACAGATCGCGGCGGATGGCCAGCGGCGGATCCTCGTTCTCGATGATGCCCATCTGCTTCAGCCGCAACATTTCGAGACCTTGCAATTGCTGCTCAGTGTTCAGCAGCAAGTGGGCGACCCGTTGTCGCTGGTTCTGGTCGGGCGGACGGAACTCTTGTCGAAGGCACAGCGCGTCCCCGGTCTGGACCAGCGGATTACAGTGCGGATGGTGCTCGATCCCCTCTCTGCCGATGAGACCAGCCGGTATATCGAACACCGATTACACGCAGCCGGGTTGACCGAAACGATCTTCCAGAGCGATGCGATGCAGAGCTTTTGGGAAATCTCGCAAGGGATTCCACGGCGGATTAATCAAGTCTGCGATCTGTCACTGCTCGTTGGGTATGCCGATGGAATGACAATGTTGTCGCGAGTCGAGGTCGAGGCCGCCGCCGAAGAGTTAGTGGCCGTTTCCATGGATTAAATCATCGCACTGACTCCCCCGGGATGGAATGCGGCGGTGAGTTGGGATCTTCTCCACGGGGCACGATTCCATTGGGCACGATTCCATTGGGCACAGCGGGCGTTTCCTCGATCGCGTAAGCAGCGAACCACTCGGCCTTTGGTCTGGCTGAGGCAAGGGTGCGGTTCGTCTTTTCGGGTCGTCGATACTCCAGAATGATTTCGATCACTTCGTAGGGCTTTAAGTCGTGATGCTGATTTGCCAAGGTGAGTAGCGAGCGAAACCATTCGTGAACGCGATCATCGACCGGCATTTCAGGTTTGAATTCGACGCGGTCGGCGATCACTGGCGGGGCCGTCGGAGGGGTCACCGGTTCGATCGGTGGGACTGGTACGGGGGGCGCGGCAACGGGTGCCTGTAGCGGATCGAAATCGACAGTCACCACAATGCGCAGTGTCGGCTGGCTCCCCTCGCGGTGGCTCTTGTGTCGTCCACCGACCACGCGCGGCATCGAGTTTGGGTGCTTCGCATTGATGGCTTCCTGGAGAGGTCGATACGGTCGGGTGTAGTCGATCCAGTACAGATACATCGCCCCGACCATCAGCCCCGCATAGACGAACATCATAATCACCATCCAAGACCCGGATCGCCGCCAGACGGGACGAAACGCACGGGACTCAGAAGCAGGGGGCTGGTTCATTGCGGACCTTTGAGAGTTCGAACTTCGGCGATGGATTATATCACTCGACCACCATCCGCCACATCCGGGGACAGCTCGCGTTCGATGGGACGCAGATGCGGGCCAACAGTCGGCGGAGCGGGACGCGGAAGGTCACGATCTTCACGTTCGACACCGGCCCCATCGCGGGCAACGGGACCAAGCAACAGCTGCGGACGATCAATCTGGTCGGCGTCGCGGGGGTGGCCGGGACGACGATCATTACGAAGGCGGTCCGCAGCGCGACCAACGGCGGCGACGGGTTCGCGGCGATTGGGCAGATCGACGCGACCGGGATCGATATCGGGTTGGTGACGATCGACGGCGACCTGGGCCGGATTCTGGCGGGGGATGCGACGACCACGACGCAGGGGCTGGGCGCGTTGACGGTCCACTCGATGGGCCGGTTCGGGGCGTTCACGGGGGCGGGGGACCTGACCAGCGATATTCAGGGGGCGGTCGCCAGCTTGACGGTCAAGACCGACATTCGGGAGGCGAACTTCCGGGTGCAAGGCGGCGCGAGCGCCACGCTGGCGGCGGTCACGATTGGCGGGTCGCTGATCGGCGGGGCCGCTTCGACCTCGGGAAGTATTTCCTCCGATGGCAACATGGGTCCGGTCAAGATCACCGGCAATGTGGTCGGCGGCGGGGGCAGCCTCAGCGGGACTGTGCAAACGCAGAGTAACTTGGCCAGCATCGCGATCGGCGGCTCGCTGATCGGGGGCAGCGGGAACAACTCTGCATTTCTGAATTCCGGGGCTGCGATGGGAGCGGTCACGATCACCGGCAGCATCCTCGGGGGGACCGGAGCGGAGTCGGGTTGGATCTTTTCGCCGGGCACGTTGACCAGCGTCACGGTCGGCGGTTCGGTTGTCGCGGGAACCGGCAACGGGAGCGCGGCGATCA
>JAYSVZ010000773.1:0-3117 GCA_043718305.1 Planctomycetota bacterium
ATAGAACACCTGCGCCCATTCGCTCTGATCAGTATTGCAGTTCTGGCATTGCAGTATTTCCTGGGCGGATTGATCCGGCACCATGGGACGGGACTTCACGAGCACCTGGCGATGGGGTTCGTGTCCATGTTTCTGTTGCTGGCGAATGCGTGGCTGGCGATGACCAGCGGAGTGAAGTGGATCAAACAGGGCGGTACGCTCTTGGCCATCGTTGTGATGGTCCAAGTGCTGCTCGGCCTCGCCTCGTGGGTTTTGAAGTTCGGCCACGGCAGCTATGTGGCCACCGCCGATTCGATTGAGCAAGTGACTGTCCGTACCGCACACGCGGTGGTCGGAATCCTGACGTTCATGCTCTCGGTGGTTTACGCAGCCCGCGTCTTCCGGGTGCATTCCGTGGCCCGTCCGACGCCGGTCGATGCCCTGGGTCGCCCCGTCTCATCGACGCTTGCGGGAGGTGCGGCATGAGTACCGTCGCCCCGGCCCCCTTGACGACTGATATTGCGGCGACTGATATCGCCTTGACGCGAACCGTGGCCTCGCACCGGATCAGAGCCTTCGTCGAACTGTGTAAGCCGAAGATCGCGGTGATGGGCCTCTTCACGGTGGCTGTCGGGTTCTTCGTCGGCAGTCGCGGAGAGTGGAACGGCCCGTTGCTCCTCAGTTCATTGTTCGGTGTGGGACTCGTCGCCATCTCGTGCAGCGTGCTGAATCAACTGATCGAACGTGATACCGATGCGCTGATGTTTCGCACGGCGAAGCGTCCGCTGCCGAGTGGTCGCATCTCCTCGCACGAGGCACTCGTGTTCGGCTTGACCACTGGCATTGTGGGCCTGACTTGGCTCGCACTGAAGGTGAATCCACTGACAGCTCTCCTGGGGGCCGTCACGCTCTTGAGTTATGTCGGCCTTTACACACCGCTCAAGCGTTGGACCGGCTTGTGTACAGTGGTCGGCGCGATCCCCGGGGCGTTGCCTCCGGTACTGGGTTGGACCGCAGCCGGTGGGTCGCTCGATGCGGGCGCGTTCTCGCTCTTCGCACTGCTATTCCTGTGGCAGTTCCCGCATTTCTTGGCGATTGCCTGGCTCTTGCGCGAGCAGTATGCCGGAGCTGGTCTCAAGATGATGCCCCGTCTTTCGGGACGAGCGATTGGGCTGATCGCGGTGGGCTACGGAGCGGCGTTGATACCGGGGAGCTTGCTGGTTCAAACCAATGGACTCGCCGGTGACTTCTATGCATTGACAGCGATCGGGTTGGGACTGGCGTATCTCTGGAGTGCGATCGGATTCGCTCGCCAGGGGACCGATGATTCGGCCCGTCGCGTGTTGTGGGCTTCGTTCCTGTACCTGCCCACGCTGTTGGTGGTTCTCACATTGGATCATTGGAGGCTGTTGAGTTGACTGCCTGTTGAAGAATGTGGCATGGGCGTCCCGCCCATGTGTTTCCCAGGGAAACACGGGCGGGACGCCCATGCCACAGGGCATTTTCAACAGGCTGATCACTCTCCGCAGTCGATTGACAAGCTGGCCCTTTCGCAGAGGCGAAAGGGCCGAAGGGTTCGAGCAGACATGTCACACACACCAGCCACTACTTCGGTGAAAATGGGGATCCCCATCTCGCGCGCTAAGCTCGGGATGTGGTTGTTCCTCGGCACCGAGATCATGTTTTTCACGGCGTTCATCGGAACGTACATCGTCTGTTTCTTCGGCTCGGAGGGGTGGCCGACTGATACTAAGCAGACGCACATCAACATCGCCGCCGGTGGAATCAACACCTTTGTGCTGATTCTGTCAAGCTACTTCGTGGTGATCTCGCACGAGGCGATGGGGCTGCGGAACTTCGCCAAAGCTCGAAGGTTCCTGGCCTACACGATGGTTCTGGCGTTCGTGTTCCTGGGGATCAAGTCCTATGAATACCAAGGCAAGTTCTCGCACAACATCCTCCCCGGGCGGATCGCGGAAAACGACTTCCAGGCGATGGACAACACCGTCAAGGCGATGCAGACTGCCGTCGACGGGACGCTCGATAACCTGATCTCTACCGACGAGAAGCCTCACGAGAAGCAAGCTGCTGTCACGAAGGAACTGGGCGAAGCCAAACCCGGCGAGGCGGAGACAGCCCGTCATAAGCAGCTTCGCGCGTGGCAAGCCTGGAACGAAGAGTTCAATCGCCTGCGGACCGAGGTCTCCGGCAACAAGCTGACGCTGGAGCAAGTGCAGCATCGGTTAGAACACGACTTTGCGAATACCGTCAGCGTCGACACAAAGACGCCGGTCATGAAGACGGCCGATGGTCGCGAGTTGACCCACATCGTGGGACTCATCGACAACGAAGAAGCTTTCAAAGCGAAGCAGGCTTACACGGTCACCGTTCCGACCGGCGAAAAGATTGCCATCGCTCCCGACAATGTCGTGAATGCCTCCATGCCCGCCGGGCAAATCAATCTGACCCACGAGATTCACCACCCCTTCGTGATGCCATACGGCAATCTCTTCGCAAGCTGTTATTTCCTGATGACGGGGTTCCACGCGATCCACGTGCTGGTCGGGATGACAATGTTTGCGGTGCTGCTCAAGCAAGGGAGCGGGCTCAATGAGAAGTGGAGCGACTTCCTGGAGAACGCCGGGTTGTACTGGCACTTCGTGGACCTCGTGTGGATCTTCTTGTTCCCGCTGCTCTACATCCTGCCCGGTCTGATGAAGGTGTAAAGAGCAAGGTTGTCAGTTCTCAGTCATCAGTTGTCAGTCGGGAAGAGGTGCGTGGTGAGTGGTTCGCAATGAGAACGCGGAAGCCCCGAAACGCTGGGCAGCTTGCCTGTTTCGGATTTCGAGCTTCGGATTTCGAATTTCCTGCCACGTCCCAATCATCTCGTCCAGTTTCAGTCAGGGTTCCTGATCATGTCACACGAAGTCACCACTCCCGATGCCGCCCATGGACCCGATGATCACGGCGCTCACCCGCATGTGAACTATTTCAGGATCTTCCTGTTGCTGCTGGCATGCACGGGGATATCGATCGCGCTGGACGCCTTCGAAGCTCCTAAGCTGCGGTGGGTGATCGTCTTCCTAGTGATCTCGGTCGCCTGTGCCAAGGCGATGTTCGTCCTCACGTACTTCATGC
>JAYSVZ010000774.1:0-9416 GCA_043718305.1 Planctomycetota bacterium
GCGAGTTCTTCAGACGTGGCCGCGATTCTCGCGGCATACTCAGCCACAGCGGGGAAGCAACGGGATTCGTCGGGCATGATCGGGTCCGAACAACAGTGGAAGTTCGCATCGGGAGGATGCAGTCCATCACGACAACGGCGTCTCGGAGAGTTTGACCTCTCCGAAACCGAACTCCCTCCAACTTCGAGGAATGGGAGCAGTAATGGGGAGTGGATCATACCGCACCGGATGCTGGATCGTGAGTCTGGCGGCGTGCAGGGCGATCGGTGAGTCGCGGGGGTCTTCCAGTCGATAACCGGGGAACGCGGCGGTGGCTCCGTACTGCATATCGCCGATGATCGGGGTGCCGCGGCTACCGAATTGAATGCGGATCTGGTGCATCCGCCCGGTGCCCAAGTCGATCTCCACGATCGTTCGCCCCTGGTGCTTCGCAACTACTCGATAGTGCAAGATGGCTTGCTTGGCCTCGGGATGATCGGCTCCACAAACGATGACTTTCGGTTCGTTCGGAATACGGTAGAGCCAATCGGTGAGCGTCCCGTGCGCCGCTTCGGGAGGCTTTTGGAGCACTGCCAGATAGGTCTTCTTCACCGTCCGCTCGGCGAACTGTTCTGCGAGCCGGGCGGCACACTTCGAGTTCCGCGAAAAAACCACCACGCCCGAAACCGGTCGGTCAATGCGGTGCGGAATGCCGAGATAGACATCGCCCAGCTTGTTGTACTTGTGCTTGAGATACTCCTTAACCAGCCCCACCAGACTCGGCGTCCCCACGGGAGCCCCCTGGGAAATCAGCCCCGGTGGCTTATTGACGGCAATGACCGGGCCATCTTCACAGAGGATGTCGAGGTCGCGATGATGCATAGCGGATGTCAATGGGGCGTTGCGATTCCCGAGAGGTACCCTGCAAGTGGGCGGGACAGTGTACCCCGCTCTTCCCCTCAGGCCAATCTGATCACCGCTGCGCGCTGCACTGGGTGTGTGCGTCCCAATCGTCGGCGAATTGACCCCCACGGGGTCTCGCCCCCTAGCCCAGGGTTGCCCGCGCGGCGGGAAACCCTGGGATTTCGATCGATTTCAGCCGTTTCAACCCCCACGGGGTTGCGTCCGATGACTGCCGCAACCCCGTTGGGGTTGATGCGATTTCGGGATGACTGACCCAGGGTCTGCCGCTGCGCAGCCGACCCTGGGCTTCGAGACGAGACCCCGTCGGGGTCAAAGTTCATATTGCCAAAGCGTCTTGCTCCCGAAGCACTTGGATCACTCGCTGAAATGGGCATTACGGCCGACACTATGTTTCCCGGTCTTGATGGAATAGGGCAAGCAACTTGTACGAAGGTTCGTTACGGTGGGCCAGCATCCCTGCAAGATGAGCTGAGGTTGAGCGGGGCACCCTGACTCATCGAACGGACAGTGGCGGAAGGCGTGATGGCTGTGAACTTGCGACCTCGTTCCCCCAGCTCCGGCCAGCTCCGACTTGGGAACGCCGATCCTTTAATCTCGGCTTCGCTGAGCACACCTCTTAACCACGCTTCGCACCGAGTCGACCACTCCAGCGCCGAAGCAGCTTCATTCAGTCCCCTTGGGACGGAGTTTCAAACTACCGCAGCACTTCCTCCCGGACGAGGCCGGTGCCGCCTACGAGGTAGGGGCGGCCGAGGCGGTCGTGGAGTTCATGGCGCGGGTCGATCCCTAGAACGTGGTACAGCGTGGTCACCAGATCCTTCGGCGAGAAGGGAGTCTCGGTCACATGTCCTGCAATGGCGTCGGTCCGGCCCACGACGCGGCCTTGAGCGAACCCGGCCCCGGCCAGCAGGGCCGAGTATGCAAACGGCCAATGGTTGCGGCCGGCCCCTTCCACGTTATCAATATTCGGTGTGCGGCCATGCTCGCTGACCACGACGACAGCGGTATCTTCGAGCAGGCCCCGCTCTTGCAAATCATCGAGCAGGCTTGAGTACCCATGGTCAAAACCCGGCCCCAGCTCATCACGCAATCGGGGTGTCTGATAGACGTGGGTATCCCAGCCTGTGTTGACATGGCCGTACTCATCCCAGATCACAGTGACAAACGTGCCACCGGCCTCGATGATGCGACGAGCTGCCAGACATGATTGTCCGAAGAGTGTCATTCCGTATCGATCGCGGGTCGCTGCCGATTCCTGTTGGACATCCAAGGCAGTTCGCAGATGCGGCGTCACCAGACACGAACGAGCGAGGTCGAGGTTCGATTGAAAAGAGCTGCTCGATACCTGCAGCGGGCGATGCAATTCGCCCAGTTGGTCCAGCAATGAGAGTCTGCGCTGGAGTCGCTCCGGCGTGACATCGTTGTTTTGTCGTCCCAACTCAAACCGATCGGTCGGGAGGATTCCGAGGTAGGGGTCGGCGATCATCGGTTTGGGGCCGGGCGCTCCCGAATCGCGTTTGACTTCGCGCGTGCCCTTGGCTTGAAAGTCGGACCAGACCGTATCGTAAGCCTGCCCCAGGAAGGCCCCCTGGAATCCGGGACGCGACGCCCCGCGCTTTGTTCCAAACTTGAAAGGGAGCCCGAAGTTCCTGGGGATCATCGGGGGCGACGAGGAGTTCAGGCTGCCAAGGTAATCGACGACCGCTCCGATATAGGGCCAGTGTCGCGGGTCACGCACGCGGCTTTCGAGGGGCAGGTCGGTCACCGGGACTGCCGAAGTCGCGAACGCGGTCCCGTGGATCGGCTGGTCATGCGTCAATGACCGCAGCGTGGTAAAGCGATTAGCGCGGGCCGCGGTCAGGGGTAGCACCTCGCCAAATCGCACTCCGGGGATTACGGTGGGGATCGAACCAAGTTCGCCGCGGACTTCGAGCGGGGCGTCCGGCTTGGGGTCAAACGTATCGAGCTGGCTGGGAGAACCCCACAGATAGATCAGAATGCATCGCTTGGCCATCCCAAACGTCCGTGCCTCCGATCCCAGCACCGCTGTCGCGGTTGAAGTTCCAGCGGCCGCCCCCAATGCCAGCCCACCCGCGAGGAGAATCTCCCGCCGCGTACTCGCGTTGCGTGGGTCTTGGGTGGCACTGAGCGGATCGAACATGAGGTTCCCAAAGGGCGCACGATGGGGGTAAAAGTCTGCCGAGAGATTATCGTAACGACTCCCCCGACTTGGCAACATCTCTATTGTTCAGGATGCCGAGTAACCGAGTAACCGAGTAACCGAGTAACCCGCTGCGTGAGCGATGGCGAGCGTCTGAAACGTGATCCTCGATCCCCCCCCCCCCCCCGCCGCCCATCCGAACGAGTTTTTGGGGGTAGCGATCAAGGCCCCTCTGCGCTCGCCCTCGCTGACGCAGTGGGTCACTGGACGAAGCCTCCCCCGCGTTCGATGGAACTTTACCAACACTCGGATAACCTTTACTCTAACCACCTTTCGCAGCGACTTCGGAGAAGTCGCCGACCATCACCTTGGAACACCCGCCATGTCTCGTCCGCTCGTTGTCATCTCCGACTTTATCAACCCGCCGCTCACGCATGAGGACCGGATCCTTGGCGATGTGGCCGACATTGTGGCGATCAACGCCTACAGCGAGGATGACCTTGTCGGCAAGATCGAAGAGGCCGATGCGGTGATGCTGTATCACTTCATCTCGATTACGCGCAAGACGATCGACCGTCTCCAGAAGTGCAAGTTGATCGTGCGGTGTGGCGTGGGGTTCGACAACGTCGACCGGGCTGCAGCTCGCGAGCGGGGGATCGCGGTGGCCAACGTGCCGGACTATGGCACCGAGGAGGTCGCCGACTCGGCCATCGCCATGCTGCTGACGCTGATGCGGGGCGTGCACTACATGAATAGCCGCCTGCAAGACCGCCAGGGACCGTGGATCTATGAACAGGTCCGACCGCTGCACCGGTTGCGAGGTCAGACGATCGGGCTGGTCGGCCTCGGGCTGATCGGGATCGCGACAGCTCAACGAGCCAAGGCGCTGGGTCTCAACGTGCTGTTCTACGACCCGTACGTCGTCGATGGCTTGGACAAGGCTCTTGGAGTGACGCGCTGCGAGACTTTGGAGGAGATGCTCCCCCGTTGTGGCGCGGTCAGCGTCCACTGCCCGCGAACCGCCGAGACCCAGCACATCCTCAACGAGCGGACGATCGCGCTGCTGCCGAAGGGGGCCTATCTGGTGAACACCGCTCGCGGAGGGTGTGTCGATGTCTACGCAGTGCAGGCAGCGATCGAATCCGAACATCTGCGCGGGGCGGCCATCGATGTGCTGGAAGTGGAACCGCCCGCAGAGAATGATCCGCTGATCGCAGCCTGGCGAACCCCCGGCACCTTGGCCCATGACCGGATCATCATCAACCCGCACTCCGCGTTCTATTCGGTGGAGGGGCTAGATGACATGCGGATCAAGGGAAGCGAGAACTGCCGTCGCGTGCTGCTGGGGAAGTCGCCGAGGAATGTCGTGAACTGAGGTGAAAAGGTGGTTGCAGTTCGGGTATTACATCTCTTCCGCCCCTCTCCCCTTAAGAGAGGGGCCGGGCGGATGTCAAGAGGACTCACGACACCTCTACAATAATCTTCTCAATGGACACAAAACGATGGCCGACCCAATTCCATCGAGTGACAAACGATTCGGATTGAAAGAGCTGGAGCGGCATGCTCGCATACCGCTGGAGCGCATCGAGTTTTACTCCGACCCCGATCCCTTGTTGATTGCTGAGATCGAGTGCGGGGTTCTGTTGGTCATGCATTTTGGAGTGCCTCGTCTTACCAAGCCTTCACGAGGCTGACAGAAACCCTCCATCGACTCGATCCGGGTGGGAGACTTCGCTTGGTTGTCGTTGACACCGATCGATTGGGGCCTACGATCTTGGAACACCCTGCCCTTCGCGGTCAACAATATGGGTCCGGCGAAGTCGCCTGGATCAAAAACGGCCAGATTCAAGCGACCACGATTTGCGGGGCGACCGCCGACTTGGACTCTCAAACATTGACGCTCCTCGAATCGATCCGTCCCTAGGCTCGGTAACAAAGGTGCGTAAACAAAGGTGCGTAAACAAAGGCTCGTAAACAAAGGCTCGTAAACAAAGGTGCGTAAACAAAGGTGTCAGAAACCGTTTCTGATCAGAATGCAGTAGAAACGATCGGAGTTGGTTCCTGACACCTTTATATTTCCCGACTGGAACCAGGACGGACTCGTCGACTTCGCCATCTCGACAATCGGGACACCGGCCTGCCTCGTCAGCAACACCACCCCTAGCAGCGGCCACTTCATCAACAGCCGCCTCATCGCCACCACCACCGCCCGCAACGCGACGGGAGCCCGCGTCACAGTGACCATCAACGACAGCCAGAAATGGACCAAGCTGAAACTCGCTGGCGATGGCTTCATGGCGACGAACGAGCATCTGCTCCAGTTCGGCCTGGGGCCTCATCGCGAGGTGAAAGAGCTCCTCGTCGAGTGGCCGTCGGGAGCCGAGTTTCGTGTGGCAAAGCCATCCGTAGATGGAACACTGCTGATCGTGGAAGGCCTGGCCCAAGCCCTTCCCGATGGAACGGCGAAGTGACCGCCGTGTGGAGATTACTTAATGCTTGAACCCACGTCCGGAGCCCCTCACCCGGTGCCCAGCGTCGGAGACGAGCAACATCACAAGAGAACCGGAGAGCTCGGAACACTGGCAGTCCAAAGCGACCGCCAGTGGCACCTGGCGCACCCTGGGATACACGCGTCAAACTCTGACGAACCCTGTAGGGGTTCTACTTCGCGCGGTGTGCAACCCTTTCAGGGTAGGGGCCAACGGTGGCCTGTTTCCCAGGGTGCGCGACTGTCGTCGCGACCCTGGGCTGTGGTGGATAACCCCTTCGGGGTACAGAATGGGAGGGCGACCCGCTTCATGGGATGGCAATGGCCACTTGTGGGACTAGTGCATTCGGCTCTCAACCAGAGTCCATTCCGGAGTTGTTTGGCCACGCTCCCTCACCCCCGACCCCTCTCCCAGGCTCTCCCAGGGGGAGAGGGGAGCCGGAGGGGGGCGGGCTGATTGCTGAAAGCTGGCTGCTGAAGGCTCAGGGAATAAACTGGAGACCAAATAGAAAAGTGCTCTAATTCGCCGCAAGGTCATCTTCGATCTGGCGGAACTCGTTCAGCGTTCGCGTGTCCAGCGGCAGGTTGGCTGCGTACCAGGCCAGGGCGGCGGTGATGTCGGCCCGCGCAGCGGGGGTGTCGTTCGCGTCCTGCAAGATCCGCGCGCGGGTCGCCCGGCCTTTGGCGATCCAGCGTTCATTCCGCGGACTCTGGGCGAGAAACCAGTCCAGTGACGCATTGATCGTCGACAAGGCCAACGCCACGTCCTGCCTCGCTCTCAGAATGCTGGCCAATGTCACCCGATCGATGGCGATGCTCCGTTCGTCCACGGGGGATTGCCGCTGGCCCCAGTCGATCGACGCCGTGATGTCCTCGAGTGCGCCCGGCAAGTCCCCCTGATCTTTCCGAATCGACGCCCACGTGGCCCGCAAGATGGCGAGGCCCCGTTCGTCCACGGGGGATTGCTGCTGGCCCCAGTCGAGCGACGCCGTGATGTCCTCGAGTGCGCCCGGCAAGTCTCCCTGATGTTGCCGAATCGATGCCCGCGTAGCCCGATCGATGGCGAGGCTCCGTTCGTCCACGGGGGATTGCCGCTGGCCCCAGTCGATCGACGCCGTGATGTTGATCATCGCGGCAGGCAACTGCCCGCTATGCCATTGATGCCAAGCCAGTTCATTACGCAATCGCGCGCAGGAGTTGTCGACCGAGGCAGCGCTGACGCGCGCCGCATGGCCCAGCAACATCTCGGCATGCGACAGCACGGCGCTCCTCCGTGAGAACTGCGTGTGGTCCTCCAGGTCGGCAAACAGGCGACGCACACTGCGGAGCACCGATTCGACCGTCGCCCGCAGTTCGGACACGGACAGGCGAAACCGAACGATCTCCTGCACAACCTTGTGAACCTGAACCGCCATTCCGTCATCGCTGCGCTCAGCCAGGCTGAACTTGCCGAGTTCCGCGAGGTCGTCCTCACACTCCGAGTCGACGAACTCCAGCAGAAACGTGGGGATCGCAGCGGGGGCCAGGACGCTGCAGGCCCGCAGCAACGTCACGGCCCCCGGTGTCAGTTGTTCAAAGGTCGTGGCCCAGGTGGTCAGGATGCTGTAGGGGTACTTCGTGAGCCGCTCGTCGTAGAAGTCCCGCACCTTCAGATCGAATTCGGCCCAGCGCTGCCGATACTTGGCGAACGTCGATTGCTTGGTGCGGATGAACGCAGCGCTCTGTTCCAGTGCCAGGGCCAGCCCCGCAACATCCCGCGCCAGCAATCGCGCGTCGGCGGCATCGGTCGAAGTCACCGCGCGCCCGGATCCGGCCTTGCGTTCGGTGGCCCGCAGCAGAAAGTCCGTCGAGTCGTCCTCGGACAGAACATCGAGATGCAGCGGTTCGACACTGGCCGACCAATTTGTGATCCGGCTGGTGATGACGACATGGCCCTCGCTGAGCCTGGCGAGTTTGTCCTCGACGGCCCGAGCGGCTTCCTCGGAATCGACGTTGTCCAGAATCAAGAAGTACCCCGGATGCGTCCGCAGCCAGTGCCAGACGGCCGCGAGCTTTTCGTCCTGCTTGGCGCTCTCTGGCAGCCCCAGAACGAGCGGTCCGACCAGGTCGGCGAGGCTGCTTTCCAACGTCTGTGGGTTGTCGGCCCTGACGAACAGCAGCGCGCTATATTCCTCGGCATGGGCCAGACCAAACTCGATGGCCAGCCGCGTCTTGCCGATCCCACCCTGGCCATGAATGACCTGGCTGGCGACGATGGCCGTGGCCCGCGTGGTGGCCTGCAGGAGCGAGGCCCGGAGGGCCTGCATGGCCGGTCGACGCCCGATAAACAGCGAGCCGATCGAGCTGAATTCGGTACAACGCGGCGGCGGGCTGGACTCGGCCTGGGTGATGACCCGCTCACGCACCAGCGCCGCGATCGCCGCTTCCTTAAACTGGTGTTGGTCGGCGATCTGCTCACTGCGATCAAAGCTCGTGAGTTTGAGCAACTCGAAATGTTCGGCCTGCGACCATCGATCCGCACGCGGCGACACCTGCCGCTGAAAAATCGGAGACCGCTCGGCCGAGTCGGCAAACGTGAAGACGAGCAGAGGCTTGTTGTGGTGGATTGCCAGATAGGCTTCCCACTGCGTGGCGGAGATTCCCCGGAAGCCTCGGGCGACGAGTCGTTCCCGCAGAGCGGGGCGCGTGGCCAGAAAAGAGTCGCCATACCGGGCCAGCAAGGCGTGGACGGCGTCGGGGGAATCGTCATCCGGACTCCAGCCCGCTGCATGGCCGATGAGATGAACCACAGCCCGACACTCTTCTGCGATATACTTGTTCAGCTTAGCCAGCAGGTCACCCCCTCCCTGGGCGAACGTCTCCTGGTAGACAACCTGCTGTCCGCACTGCTGGAGAAACCGGGCGAGTTGCGCACGGTACGACCCCGGCCAAGGGATCGCGTTCGGCGAAGTGTCCCCATGGAACTCATTGGACACGCAACTTAAGAAGATTCCGGCCACAAAGATTCTCCCAAAGGACACCACGAGGCTATTTGTTCAGTAACCACACTCTGCCACCGTAGCGGATGCCCCAATCGATGTAAACTTATGCACTCGTCGTATTTCGTAGGAACCATTTCCACTGATGCCCGCCGGGCAGTTGGCTGAGCGAGCTGAACTCCAGGTGGAGCGTCCGCCGGTGGTGCGTGGTGCCTTCGATCGAGCGGCCACTGCAATGGGCCAAGAGAGGTGTCATGGCCAGCACATCGCCCGCCGCTGTGCAGATTGTGCAGTCTTCGAAGCCGTCGAGCTGGAGCTGTTTTCCGGTCTTGTGACTTCCCGAGGCGACTCGGAGCGGGCCGTTCTCCAGCGTGTTCTCGTCCAGGTGCAGCCGCAAGGTGAGCATCGACTCCAGTACCTCGACCGGGGGCTCGGTATGTAAGACACCGGCCCTTGGTCGCGGAGGCGAGTAACCCACTACAGCTTGATCGGACTGCACGGCGATCAACAGATCCTTGTGCCAGGGCAGGGCCCATGTCTGCTCCGGGGGCTTGTCGAAGTAGAGGATTCGAACCAGCCCAGCTGTGGAACCGAGTCGCCGCTGGACGAAATCAACCAGCAGCGGGGCTTGCCATTCAAGCAGCACTTCGGGGATCACCTCGACGACATTCCGGGCTGCGTAAACCGCCCCCGCCGATTGCCGGACGCCTTCGTCCCGGGAATCGCCTAACCGACCGACGAGCGATCGCAGACGCTCCATTCGCTGAGAGTCGATGGCTCGTTCGAGAACGCACCAGCCGTTGGTCGTGTGCTGCTGAAGAAGTTGGTCCACGCGGTCTCCGGGTCAATGTGCGAATCGCGGGCAGGCTGAAGCCTGAACTCCCAC
>JAYSVZ010000775.1:0-9402 GCA_043718305.1 Planctomycetota bacterium
GGGCTTGGAGCGTGGCTTTGGTCTCCGCTTCATTCACGGCCAGACCGTGGCGGGTCTTCATGATGGCGTGGACAAAGAGTTCATCGCCCGGCAAACTGACTTGTAATGTCTCCCGACTGAGCGGAAATCGGTAGGGGGTCGGCGGACTGCCCAGTCGTCCTAATTCGTCGAGGTAACCGATCACCAGATCCCGGTCGATCGGCCCGAGCGTCTGCACGATACCCGCCGTGAGATCCGTCTGGAGAATGTGAAAGAATGGTGGGCATATTCCTTCCATGATCCGCCATCGCATGGGAGGATCATCGACTGGCAATCGCATTTTTTCCGTGGGCTGCGGCTTGGAAAGCACATTGAGGCGAAATTGTTGAAAGATGTCCATCAGCAACTTCGAACTCTTGGTGAGGCGGTCTGATCGAGCCCGTGGATCAAGTCCCTCGTCGATGGAATGACTGCAATACGCGAATATTTGAAAACAGACTTCGGTAAACCCGTCTTCGAACTTTGGCCTCGATTTTGTTGCAATCCAAAATCGATATTTCTGGATGTCTGACAGGGAAGTGTGTTTGTGAAAACTCGGTGGATAGCCCTCTTTGTCATATGCGTCAGTCAGAAGTATGTCGTCGAATTTATCCACTTGGTGATGTAGCCGAATCTGGTGATCACGGTCAAAGATGAATCCTCGAAATGACAATCCGCCGAGTTGATCGCCCTGATCGACATGATCCACGATAACCCGGGCTTCAGAAAGACGGTGTCCGAAAACTTCTTGATCATTGGGAGTCCGTAGAGAATACTCCAGGATTCCCCCATTCTGCTTGACCGCGATAACGCTACGAGAGATTGGATCAGATCGCACGCGTGGAGGATTATCCTGATCGATTCCGAATTCGAAATGGGATTTCAGGTCGAACTTGATCCGGCTCTTCGAGAGATCTCCAAGTTCCACGATTCCTGGTCCAGAATCGCGATCCACAAGTATTCTCCAATCAGCGGGTGTGACCGTCCATAATGATTCCGCGTAAGCAAAGTGCAAATCATCGAAGTGTATTGATTCCGGATCCATATTGTGTACAGAGGACACTATGTTTGACGAACCGGAATGGTCGACCACGCATTGGAGATGCGCAAAGAGTCCCTTCACTTTCTTCTCCCAGACAAATGTGGCTTCGAAGTTAAAGTCTTCCGCAGTTGACGAGCTGTCCCACCGGGGAAGCGCACGGAGAAAATCGGTCCACTCGGGTTGGCCCGGATGTCGTGTCACGGTATCTTCGCAGATAGCTTCCGTCAGGGTCATCGCACAGCAAGCGACAACCATGAACCATTTCGTGAAATTGCTTCCGTGCGACACGATGCTCTACCTCCTAATTTCCGACGACGGGACGAGACGCTTCTGAAGAACCATATACTTAACTCCCGGGAGAGGTGTTTCCCGGAACGGCTTCAATCCACTGGGGAATACTGATCGATTGACTGGCAATTGTCAATCTTACAATACCTTGATCGGAATCCAGCGGTGTGCGTCAGAAAAGTAGGCGGCAGTGGAGATTCACCACGGAACACACGGACTACACGGAAAAAGAGAGGAAACTATGCGTCATTCGAACCTCTGGCAGAGGAACGAAAGCTCGATGTTTGGATTTGGCATGCGGAAAGTGGCTGCCCGACGAACGATTTCCTCCCTGTTCTTTTTCCGTGTGTTCCGTGTGTTCCGTGGTTCATTCCCTGCCTCTGAAACTCCCGATCCTCAGGCAAACTCCCAGCGACAACGACTTACTGTTCCTCTCCGTGCCTCTCCGTGGTGAATTATTTACCTACTTTTCTGACGCACACACGGAATCCAGCGGTGCATTCGTCAAATGGCGGTCGACTGCCGCGTGGGAACCACCACAGCCCCCAGTCTCGGTGTTTCTATCGTTTCGATGTTGCCGTGGCCCGCTTATAATCCCATCCAGACGACCGTGGGGACAACTGTCAGCTTCATTCTGTCCCCAAGGCTGGAAACCTCTTCCACCGTCTGCGGGAGTGAGAACATGCGAATTCTGATGGCCGCCTCCGAGGCGATTCCGTTTGCCAAAACTGGCGGGTTGGCGGACGTGGCGTCGGGTCTTTCCAAGGCCCTGGCCAGCTTGGGACATGAAGTCACCCTCGTGCTCCCTTATTACCGTAAGGTCATTAAGGCCACGCTCGCCGGAGAAGTTGCCGGGAAGCTCATGATCCCCATCGGTGAAAAGCGGGTCGAGGCCGAGATCCGCTCCACGACACTCCCCGGATCGAACGTCCGCGTCCTGTTGATCGATCAGCCGGAATACTTTGACCGCGCGGGGCTGTACGCCGACAAGGGGCACGACTACACCGACAACGCCGAGCGGTTCATCTTCTTCTCCCGAGCGGTCCTCGAAGCCGCCCGGCAGCTCGACCTACAACCCGATGTGATTCACGCCAACGACTGGCAGACCGGGATCATCCCCGCGATGCTCGCCAGCGAATACCGGCTCCAGCCGTGGTTCCAGAAAACAGCCAGCGTCTTCACCATTCACAACATGGCGTTCCAGGGACGCTACCCCTGGTGGGCCTATAAACTCTCGGGGTTGCGGTGGGAGCTGTTCAACTGGCGGCAGTTGGAGTTCTATGGAGAACTCAATCTGCTGAAGGCCGGAATCGCCATGTCCGAGATCGTGACCACGGTCAGCCCGACCTATGCCAAGGAGATCTGCCGGCCCGACTTCGGGTATGGCCTCGACCCCGCTTTGCAGACGCGTGGGGACTCCCTCGTTGGCATCTTGAATGGGGTCGATACGACCGAGTGGAACGCCGCCGCAGACCCCGCGATCGCAGTGAAATATTCGGCGGAAACATTCAAGGAAGGCAAGGCCGCCTGCAAGGCCGCCCTTCAGCGCGAACTCGGTCTCCCCGTAAAGCCCGAGGCCATGGTCCTGGGACTGGTATCGCGACTCACCGACCAGAAGGGGCTCGGACTGATCGCCGCCCGGGCGGGCGAAATGTTCCGTGCGGATGTGCAGTTCGCCTGCCTCGGATCGGGCGAACCGCGCTACGAGACCTGGCTACAAGAACTCAAGACCCAGTTCCCCACCAAAGTCGGGGCCGTCGTCGGCTTTAACGAGGGCCTCGCCCATCGCATCGAAGCGGGCAGTGATGCCTTTCTCATGCCCAGCCAGTTCGAGCCGTGCGGCCTCAATCAGATGTACAGCCTAGCCTACGGCACGCCGCCGATTGTCAGCAACGTCGGTGGCCTCGCGGATTCGGTGGTCGATTGTTCCCCAGAATCGATTGGCAACGGCACCGGAAACGGCTTCAAGTTCTCCACATTCTCGGCAGACGCGTTCTTGTCATGCGTCTGGCGAGCTGTGGGGGTCTTCCAGCACGACAAGACCACCTGGAGCCGACTCATCCGTAACGGGATGACCCGCGACTGGTCCTGGGGCCGCAGTGCGGCGGAGTACGTGAAGGTCTACACCAATGCCCGCTCGCGCGTGAAGTGAGCCGCTTGGGGGCAGGGCGGCCAAGGTTCGAAAACCACGGAAATCGCCACAATCCTTCACGAAGCTGAGAGGTCACTCTCAAGACCAGAAAATTGAACCACGGACGACCCAGCGCAGCCTACGGGCCGCAACCAAAGTCGCAAAGAGGAAAGCTGGCAGCGACGATGGGATCATTGGTCATGGCGATTCCCCCAGAAGCTCTTCCGGCGTGCAGTTGATCGGACACGAGAAGTCACGCGATTCCAAAACTCTTCGGCTCTTTCGCCGCATCGAGTGTCTCGAACACCGCCTTCATGAGGATCGGCCACGCTACGGTGGCATCCGCGTAGACTTCGGCGAAGCGGCCCCCTTCTTGGGGGGAGATGAACTTTCCCCAACTGACCCCCTCGATGTACGTACATCCCGACAGCCCGCCCCAGTGGACCGGTTCGGGACAGATACGGACGCCGTACTTGAAGCGCGGGGCGACGAACTGGCTGCCGACGCGGAGGTTGGTCATGTCGTAGAACGGGGCCACTTGCTGAGCCCAGTTGCGGGGGACGCCGCCGCCGATCGTGAAGATGCCAAGCGTCTGAGCATTGCCGATCAGCCGCGCGTACTCCAGCAGATCGAGGAACGGGTTGAACGCGGGCGGCACCCGCATCAGGTCTTCCGGCGTCATCTTCGTCGGGTCGAGCTTCTGCTCCTTGACCCACTTGCTCATGGCCCATGTCGCCACATCCAGGCCGACCTCGCTATCAGTAAAGGCCGGGATGAAGACCGGAACCTTCTGCTCATACGCACTCCGCAGAATGCCGACACCCAGATCCTCATCATGCAGCTTCTTTCCCAACGCGCGGCACAAGCGAGCGGAGGACCAGCCCCCTTCGGGGACGTGATTGTCATCGAGCGTCCGCCGGACGAGTACCTCGACCTCGTTGAGGTTGGCCTCCATCTCCAGCGTGTCGTAGATCCGGTTGTAGCCGAGTTCGTACAGCTTCTCGTCGCTCTTCGAAGGGTCATGGCGATAGTGCGTCAGGCCCATCGACTCGGTTAACCCATGCGCGATCAAGGCCCCCGTCGAGACGACCGCGTCGACCATTCCCCGGTCGATCATGTCGCAGATCATCTTCCCTTGCTTGGCGACGGTCATCGCTCCGGAGAGCGTCAGCACCACCTTGACCGGGTTCTCGGGCTGCATCATCTCGATGAGGACATCGTACGCCTCGCCGAGTTGCCGCCCGGAGAAGGCCGTATCGCCCATCGCCTTGAGCAGATCGGCAAAGGTGTGAACCTTCGAAAGGTCAAGACTCTGCAAGGGACGGAGACCATCGTCTCGTCCATCGCGCATCGTTCGTCCGTTGTGTCGCATCGCCATAGGATGAAGGATGAAGGATGAAGGATGAAGGATGAAGGATGAAGGGGACGCTAAAAACTCCGGCTCCCCTCTCCCTCTGGGAGGGGTTGAGGTTGAGGGAGGGTGGAAGGACGACTTCCGATGTCGACAAAGTTCTCAAACTGGGGCCGTGCGATCACGCACCGTGTGGCACGGAGGACTTACGTCCCCCGCTCGCTGCCTCTTTATAACTCCCCGCCCGTCTCCCCGCCCGCCCTCGTCCCGAGCGAGCGCCACACCGCCAGATCGATGTTCTCACTGATCCCCCGACACGAACCATCGACCATCGCGACGTTGACCTGTCCCGTGTGATAGCTGCGCGAGGTGATGATCGCGTAGGTTGGGTTGCCCGTGGAACCATTCCGGCCTTCCTGCCAGGAGTTGAAGTCGGTGTTCGCGTACGTGGTCCCGGCGTTGGTCGTGGTGACCTTGCTGTTGGGGCCGAGGGTGCAGGTGAAGCCGCTGTGGTGGACACGACCATCGGGCCATTCGGTATGGCCGGTGTCCTTGAAGTCGGGAGCGGACATTGTGATCGTCGTGGCATCGGCGATTGTGTCGGGGCGGGTCGTGGTACTGGGCCCCCCATTGCGGCGGTAAGCGGTCCACGCCTTGACCTCGCCGATCAGCAAGGTGTTCGTCGTTCCATCGATCACATCCCGCGTGCTGAGCTTACTATTCGGAAAGGTCATCCCGTCGCCACCGCTCACCGGGGCTGTCGGGCGAAAGACGAACCACGTTCCATAGTTGAACCCATAGGTCGTCGGGTAGAGCTTGGCCCGTCCACCGCCTGGATCGCGGATCACGTCCGACTGTGGATCACTGGGGCAGGCGTACGAGGGAACCTTGAGCCCGTTGATCGCCATCTGGAAGTCCCAGGCCTGGGTCAGGTCGACCGAGTTGTACAGGTTCGACTGTTCCATGTAGGGCAGGATCCGCCCATGAATCCCCCACGACCCGTTGTTGCCTGTCGTCGTCACGGAGAGATTCACACAGGCCCCCGGCGGCAACACCGAATTGGCGTCCATGTAGTTGTGGACCGCCAGCGCCATCTGCTTCAGGTTGTTGCGGCACTGCATCCGCCGAGCCGCCTCGCGGGCCTGCTGCACAGCAGGCAGCAACAGCGCCACGAGCACGGCGATGATCGCGATCACCACCAACAGCTCGATGAGCGTGAACGCGCGACGAACAGTCTTTGACATAAGGTTGCTCCAGAGGCCATCCACAACAAGGCTAGGGCAGGGGCGAGACGATGGCCGAGCCGATCCTTAAGATACTCGAACGATCAAGAACTTGCACGATGGCCCATCAATGCAAAGGGCGTGGCGGCGTGTATCCGAGTTCCTCAATAGAGCTTCGCTCCCGGATACCAGACCCGCGTCGCCCGGTGACGCATGAGCAGTAGCCAAGCAAGCACCAGCCCCTTGACCGCGACGAGCGGGGCCGACTGGGCGTATGCCTCACAAATATCGGTCAGTCCGAACGCCACGAATGCCATGGCATAGCCCCCTTCCCATGGCGACCGACGGTGGACAAACCAACGACGAAGGACGAGTCCCCCGAACGCCCACCAAATCAATCCCTCGCTGAGATTGAACCCCCGATAGACCCGGTCCCAGAGACTCGCCGTTTCGGGCTGCCAGACCCACCACGGATCAAGCATTTACAGACTCCACACCAATGGGACAATGATAATCGTCATGATCCAGCAGATGATGTCGAGTGGAATCCCGACCTTCAGATAGTCACTGAACTTGTATCCGCCTGGTCCATAGACCATCAGGTTGGTCTGGTAGCCCAAGGGGGTCGCGAAGCCATAGGATGAAGTGACCGCCACCGCCATCAGGAGCGGCCTCGGATTGATCCCCGTCGTGTTGGCGGTCGCCAAAGCCAGCGTCGCCATGATCGCTGCGCAGGCATTGTTGCTCAGCAGTTCCGTCAGCAGTCCCGTCATGATGACCAGGACCGCCAGCACCGCCACCTTGCCAAACGGCTCCGCCCAGCCGACCAGATTGCTGGCCAGCCATTCCGCAGCTCCGCTCTGCTCGAGAGCCTTCCCAACACCCAGAGCCGCAGCGATCAGGATCAGGACTGAGAGATCGACATTCCGGTTGGCCTCGCGCGATGTGGTGCATCCGGTCAGCACTGTCATCGCCGCCCCGATCAGGGCGAACAACGCCGAGTGCTCCGAGAAGAGCGTCATCCCCAACACCACTGTGCCGAAGATCGCCAGGGCGATCCACGCCCGATGGTGATCGACCGGGGCGCTGTCTTCCAGACCGGAGACCAGAATGAAGTCCCGTGAGTTCCGCCACCGCCGCGTGAAGTCCTCGGGAGCGTCCACGAGGAGGGTGTCGCCCGGCTGGAGAACGATCTGACCGATCTTGCGTTCGATCTTTTCGCCGCTGCGATGCACGGCCATGATCGAGGCATGGTACCGCGACCGAAAACCGGCCTCTTTGACGGTCATTCCGACGAGCGGAGAGCTTGGCGAGACAACAGCCTCGCAGATCTGGTTCCCGGAGCGCGGAGCGGCTGCGGGAGTCCCTTGTGCTGCGGGGAGCGATGATAAGGCGGGGTGGGGCAGGATGCCTTCGTGGTGCTCGATTGGTTCGAGACCGCGAATCTTCTGAGCGTCGAGAATCGTCGACACGACTCCCGAGAAGCAAAGAATGTCGTCCACCAACAACGACTGGTCTGGATCGACTGGCGAGAGCCGTTCTCCCTCACGCTCGATGGCGTACAGATAAAGCCCTGGCAGATCGCGCAGTCCAGACTTTCGAATCGTGGATCCGATCAGCGAGCAAGTGGGCCGCACGATCAATTCAACGGTGTACTCCCGCGGGTGGGTCTCCGCGTATTCCAGAATGTCCGTTCGATTTGGCAGCAATCGTTGACCGATTGTGGAGAGGTACAGTAGTCCGACGATCGACACCGGAATGCCGATCCAACCCAACTCCCACATCCCCATCCCGGGATATCCCGCGTTTTTCAGAGCGCTGTCCACGACAAAGTTGGTACTTGTCCCAATGAGCGTACACGTTCCCCCCAGTACGGCGGAATATGAGAGCGGGATCAGCAACTTCGACGGAGAGATCCGCAGCTTCCGCGACACATGCACAAAAATCGGAAGGAAGAACGCCACCAGCGGCGTGTTATTCATAAAGGCCGAGAGCATCGTGACCGGGATAATCAGCCGCAAGAGCGGCGTCCCCTTTTTCGGTTGGCCGAGCATCGCGCGGCTGATGACATCGATCGCCCCGGTCGCTTGCAGGCCAGCCCCCACCACGAGCAGACCAGCGATCGTGAAGATCGTTTCGTTGGAGAAGCCCGCCAAGCCCTCTTTCATGGTGATCACGCCAGTGCAGACCAGCACGAGCAGTGCCGCCAGCATGATCAACTCAGCCGCATACCGTTCCATGTACAGCGCGATGATGACGCCCACGAGGGTGCCCAGAGTAATAATCATCGGCCAGGGCCACGCCTGGATTCCGGCCAGAGACAGATCAAGTCCGAGCAGGAGCGTCGTTGAATCGAACATGCTTTCGCAATCCACGAAATGAGTTAGTCGAGATCACACGGGCCATCAACGAGATCAGCCCGGAAGTGACCTCCGGGCTGAGACGAGTACTGATGATTGTTGTGAGGCTTCGACATGCGACCGACTGTCGCAACTGATTCGAGGCTAGACAAGCGCCCATACCGTCCGGAGGAGAGACTCCCTCGGACAACAACAGGACAGTGATGGTCGTGACCTTCGCATGAGTGCATGATATCGGAAGGAGCCGCAGCGTCCATGCACTCGGGGCGGCAAAGACCGGAGATTATACCCAATCGGAGTAGTCAGTAGTCAGTAGTCAGTTCAGGAGGAAGCCGCAGGTGATGCTACGGCTGTGAACGGCGGGCAATAATGCCAGTGATACGTGACCTCCGCCGTGGAGACTAGTTCTTCCGACGCCCCCCTCGCTACCATGATGGCTCATAAGTTCCGTTCGGACGGGTCGACGAGGAAGTCGGCTCGAACGATGGGGTTCGGGAAGCTGCACCGATGAATGAACGTTCGACCGCCATTCTGTTTGCTGCGTTGACAGCGCTCTTCTGGGGGGTCTACGGCCCGGCCTTGGGCAACGCGCGCAGCTCAACCAAGCCGCCGGAGTGGAGTAACTTCAAGCCGTATTTGTTCATTGGTGTGGCGTACCTCGTGTGGGGGATCGTCGGTGGCGGGCTGGCGATGTGGCTGAAGGGTGACAACTTCTCGTTCGTTGGGAAGTACGTTCCAGCTGCCAAGTGGGGGTTTCTGGCTGGATCTCTGGGAGCTTTCGGAGCGCTGACGCTGACGTTCGCGGTGATGAACGCGATGGTCCCCACCAAGTCGGGTCCGGGGCCGGGTGCGGGGCTGGTGATGCCGATCGTGTTTGGTGGTGCCGTGTGCGTCACGGCCATCACGCAATACCTGATGTTCCGCAGCAAGGGGGCCCACTTCGAGCCCATGCTGGGCGTCGGCATGCTGCTGGTGGCGATTGGCATTGT
>JAYSVZ010000776.1:0-3111 GCA_043718305.1 Planctomycetota bacterium
AACGCAAGAAAACGTGGATAAGCCCTACTAGAATCGCGAATTACGACCCTCCTCAGGCCACCTCCCCGAAACGCCGTATGAGCGGTTTGGGGTCCGTGCGCCACGAGAAGTCATTCTTCAGCCGGTAAAATAAGGGGTGCTATTCAGTCGCCGCCCCATCACCCGTCGGCGGTACAATCGCCGGAGCCTCGAACGTGTCGGAGTATTTCTCCAGGCTCTCGATGATTCGCGCCAGCAGGGCTAGCGCCTTGGTCAGGTCCGATTCCGCCAGGCGTTGGCACCCGGCGATCCGCCCGCGGAACTCATCCGCCTCGTGCCGCAGCTTCACGCCCCAGCGTTTCACGACCTCGATCTGACCTTGGCAGAACTCCAGTCGCCGCTTGGCTGCGCTGACGGCTTCCTTTTCCTCGATACAGCTCGGCTTTCGTCCGGCCACGGTTCGCATCTGGCACGTGGTCAGCGATGTTCGCGTCTCGGCCATCCGGTCGAAGGCCCGTTTGAGTTGCACTTGCCAGTAACGCGGGCGGTCCTGTTCGATCCACGCGATCGCCCGCTGCATCTCGATCTGCAAGGCGGAGATAACCGCCTTCAGCTCTTCCTGCACCATCGCCACAGCCGGTGCGAAGTCGCGAATGGCATCGATCGAGATGACGTTGGCGGGACCAGACATGACTACCTCTGCTGCAAGTATTCATCCAGCCGATCGGCCTTCCGCAGCAGATACGGGATGTGCTGATTGTTCGCCTCGACAAGTTGGCCGAGCAGCCGCAAATGTTCTTTGAACTCTTCGGAGAACTTGATGTTCTCCTGGTCCCGCCATGAGGCGCTGAGTACATCGAGCTTGGAGAGGAGCATGGCTGCCTGCTCGGTGAGCGAGGTATTGAACTGCTTGAGCTTAGCAGCAAACGCCCGCAGGTCGTCCGGGTTGGCAATCGCTTGAGGCATGGGCAGTCTCCAAGTGCAAGAGATTTCTATTATACTGTGTAAGGCCGGGGTCAGGCACTTCGGAATTTCGGAATTGGCCGAGTGGAGAGTGGCTCGACCGGCAAACTTCAATCTGGCCAATTCCGAAATTCCGAAGTGCCTTGGTCCTTGGTCTGTTCCGCCTTCTGTCGGTCTCCCATGCACGAACACTCGATGGCTTCTCCGATCAACCCATGGCGTTCTCCGCTATGTGCGTTCCCTGCGGATGGGCCATTCTGGTTGCATCGGCCTCGCTCCGGTGGGCTAGCCTCGATTCCGTCTGACGATGGCGTAGCGACTCGACGATCACCCGCACTCGCGCGGCTGGAGGCGGCCCTCTTTGTGGCCAATGGACCACTCACCGGAAAGAAGCTCGCTCAGTTTGCGTCGCTTCCCGATGCCGGAGAGGTGACCAGCCTGATCGAGCGGCTCAATCATTCCTATCACGAGGCGGGAAGTGCGTTCCGCGTGGAACGCCTTGCCACCGGGTATCAACTGCTCACTCGCCCAGAGTTCGAGCGGTGGCTCGACAAGGTTCACCAGCGGCAGGCTCGACTCAAACTCTCACCCCCCGCGATGGAGGCGATGACGATCATTGCCTATCGCCAGCCGCTCACCCGGGCCGACCTCGAAGCGATCCGGGGCGTGCAGTCGGTCGAATTGCTGAAGCAATTAATGGAACGCGGCCTCGTGAAAATCGTTGGCGAGCATGACTCGCTGGGCCGGCCCTACCTTTATGGAACGACGCGCGTCTTCCTCGAATCGTATGGTCTCCGGTCGATTGAGGAACTCCCCATGGCGGACGAACTCCGCCGCCCAGCTCACATGATCGAGGCTCCACTGCGTGCCACTGAGGAACAGCCTGCAACTGCGGCTTCGCATTGATGTCGTTGGCGAGAGTTGAGGCATCTTCCAGATTCTCTCTCGATTCCAACCCGAGACACGACCCGCTTGCATTTCCTCAGTCGAATCCATCAATATTGATGCCAGTGCGATTCATGGTCGATGATTGGAGTGGTGATGTGGCTCTTCTCATGAGGACGCGTCCGTCTGAGGTTCCGTCATGCTGAGCGTTCAAACCGGTTCATCCAGCCGCAATTGCCAGGGGCTTTCTCGCCGTTCAGCGGTCCGAGCCGGATTTCTCGGGCTGGCAGGTATGACGATGGGCGATCTGCTTCAATTGCAGGCTGCGGGGCAGGCGAAGAAGACCGACCGGTCGGTGATTCTCTTCTGGCTCGATGGCGGACCCAGCCAGTTGGAGTCGTATGATCCCAAGCCGGAAGCTCCGCTGGAAAATCGCGGGCCGGTGACCACGATTCAAACGGCGATTCCGGGCACCTTCTTCTGCGAAACGCTGCCCAAGCAGGCTGCGCTCGCCGACAAGATGGCGATCATTCGTTCGGTCAAACATGGCACGGGCGACCACTTTGCCGCTGGTCACTGGATGCTGACTGGACGGTTCGGGGCGACCTCCGCCAACAAAGAGACAAAGTACCCCGGACTGGGGGCCTGCGTTGCCAAGGCGATCGGCCAACGCCAACCCGGGCTTCCTGCCAATGTGGGGTTGCCAGCTGCGGAGAGCATCTATTTGTTTCCGGGGTATCACGGGGCGGCATACCTGGGCAACGCCTATAACCCGTTCGATGTGGATAGCGAGACGAAGTATCTGCACCACACCTACACCACTGAGATCACCAAGCCGAAGTGCCTGGGTGGTGGTGTCTCAATCGAACTTGATCGCGCGGGGTCGCGCGGATCGTTGCTGACCTCACTGGATCGAGTGCAACGACAAGTCGACCAGCGGGGGGTGATGGAGAGCGTCGACACCTACCGCCAGCAAGCGTACTCGTTGCTCTTCGGGGGCCAAGCGGTCAATGCGTTCGACCTGACCCAAGAAGACCCGGCTGTGGCCGAACGATACGGGAAGAATCCGTGGGCCCGCTACACGCTGATGGCGCGGCGACTGGTCGAGGCCGGAGTGCCGTTTGTGACCGTCGATATGCCCCACTGGGACCATCACAACCACATCGAGGCACACTGTGCCAACATGCGGGCGATGGACCATTGCGTCGGAACTCTAATGGCCGACTTGGAAGAACGTGGCCTGCTGGATCGCGTGCTGATCCTTGTGATGGGCGAGTTCGGACG
>JAYSVZ010000777.1:0-3107 GCA_043718305.1 Planctomycetota bacterium
GACATCGGGGCCGAGGTCACGATTCTCGCCAAGGGAGACTCGTACAACCGCCGCTAGTTTGCTACACTCTTCCGCTTCGACTGCCGCCGCTGGGGTTTGCGCCCCGGTGGCGATCAGTCATGGGTGTCACCACAGCAGGACGCTGAGCCGGTTTTCGCGACGCGATGATGGAGCGTCGGACAGCTGTCGGAAAGAACGGGATCGACTGAGATGTTCGCGATTATTGCCACAGATGGTCGTCAAATTCGGGTCCAAGAGGGCGATGTGCTGAACATCGACCTGCGGGATTCCGGCGAAGCCACGGGAACGCTGACCTTCAACGAGGTGCTGCTGGCCAACGCCGGAGCCGCCAGCGTGATCGGTCGCCCCACGATTTCGGGGGCCACGGTCACCGCCGAAGTGATCACGGGACTGGTCAAGGGCGAAAAGCTCGAAATCCAGAAGTTCCGCCGCCGCCACAACTCCCGCCGCCACACCGGCCACCGGGCGAAGTTCACCCGCATCAAGATCACCGGGATCACCATCCCCGGTCTGGCCAAGGCTGAAGTGAAGTCGTAGGCAGAGCAGTCATCGAGCCAGCCAGCTCACAAGACACCAGGAAACGCAAAGGGGAGTACCTCTTTGTGTTTCTTTGTCATTATAGATCGGCCTGACAAGTAGATACGTGATACGTAGGGTGGAGACCAGCCGCTTTGGGGCGCAGGCTGGCCTGCGCCTCAAAGCGAGCCGGTCTCCACCCTACGAATAATGGCTCATGGGACTGCTTGGGAGTCGCTGCGGTATCAACCACACTCAGCCATCAAACAACTTGGAGAAGTCTCTTCGTCCATGCACCACCCGGACTGGGGCTTCCGCAACGCGGACATTTGCCCACTCGAACTCAACCGTAAAGCTTGCTCGCCTCGGCGTGATCGATGACGCGGGCTTTGATTCGTTCCCCGGAGAGTTTCTCGCCGTTGGGGTCGACATAGACTCGTCCGGAGCGGCCCGGTTTTACGCTCAGCACATGGATGTTGAAGATGTAGCCGACCTCGCTTGTGGCCTTGAACCAGTGGACGTTGTCCTTCTCGTCAGTCACCGTCGAGTACCCGCCGACGGTGAACTGCTTGTCGAGGGTCGGCTGGATGATCATGTGCTCCTTGCCCGCATCTTCCAGACGGTCGTAGTGCCGACCGTGGAAGTCCCCCTTGAGGATTAGGAAGGCTGTCGCCATGTTGTCGTGTCCGTGTGGCACGACCGACCGGTCCTTCCCCAAGGCGAAGACTTGGTGCCCGAAGACCAAGTTCGTCGGCAACCCCTCGACCATCGGCAGCGTCGCCTTGAGACTCAGCTCCCCACGATCACGCGGCTTCACATCGCGGGTCAGCTTCTCGAAGTCGATGAACTTCAACATCTCGGGCAGATCGACCTGGCTGAACAGTTCTTCGACCTGCTTCTGCCACACCAGCGGGGCCAGCTTCTGTCCACGCAGGTCTTCGCTCATCGTGTGGAGTTGATTCAGCCACTGCTTGGCCACGATTTTGATGTCGGCGGAGAACGCTTCCTTGGTGAAGAGCGTATTTAGCAACGACCACGTGAGCAGCGACCCGAGCGTCTGCTGCTGAAACTCGCGGCGGGAGAGCATGCTCATGGCTGGACTTTCTGATTAAGGCATTGAGGCAGAAGAGTGAGGCACAGTTTACCACGCCCGGCTGACGAGTGGGAATGCCGAATGTTACTTCCAGACCTCTTTGACAGGCTCTCCATTCGTGGTCAGCACTTGGATCTCATGCGCTCGGTGCGGCCCGGTGTAGGTCCAGACGATCTTCTTCTCGGGGGTCACTTCGAAGACCTTGATCGCGCCTTGCGAGGCGTAGCTGGCGATGACGGTGTTTCCATTGGGGAGCCGTTGGCCGCCGCAGGGGTCGGCGAACGGTTGGGCGTCCGGGAAGTCGGCATTGCTGACTTGCCAGACGACTTTTCCGGCGGCATCGAACTCCACGGTCTTGTTGCCGTGGGTCAGGTTGACCACCACGTTTCCATTCGCCAGTTGAATCGCCGTGAATGGCCAGTTCTCCGCCGGTCGCCCACCCAGTTCCGGCAGGTCGGTCTTGATCACGCGGACCACCTCACCCGATGGTTTGTATTCCTTGACCTGAAACGCCAGCAGGTGCGGAACCAGATAGTTCCCGCTGGCCAACTTGCGCGCCATCCGCGTCTGCATATGGGCGTTGTCGGTTTCTGGTTGCAGCGGGCAGTCGACGGCGATGGTGCCGTCGGCGTTGATTTCGAGCAGTCGCGGCTTAGGCCCCAGTTCCGTAATCAATGTCCGCCCCGTGGAGAGGCGGACGGCGGTCCCGATCTCCTTGTTGTCTGGAGAGAGTTTGTAAGCAAACACCACCTGATGCTTGGGGGTGAACTCCTTCACCTCGTCCGACCAAGCGATCAGAACATTGCCGCCAGGAAGGACAAACCCATCACGAGCTGCGGCCCGCCCGGCGTTCCACTGTTCCGTCCCGTCCTCGGCAATGATGCCGGTGAACGAGGGCCCCGCGATGAAAAAGGAGTGCCGCAGCTCCTCAGCGCGGATCGGTGAGCAGAGCAGGGCGGCTGCTAGAACGAGATAGATCGGACGCACGATGGGTGACTCCTCAATGTGTCGTAGTCGGGCAGGGTGGAGGGCAGGGCAGCGAGAGAGTAGATTACACCGTCACGGTATGTGGAAACACTCACCGACTTCGCTCGCTGCTTCGAATGGTTGAGCAGGGGAGGGGAGTTTCAAGGGGAAGTGATTCCCGGCTTGCTCACGTCCGAAGTCTCTACCGCAAATCGGACGCATACAAGTCTCCCCTAGCCCGTGATCCATCATAGACCGTCTCCGATCGGTGACGACTGCATGAGGATAGTGCCGCCGATAGAGGCGACCGGTCCATGTTTCTTGGGAGAATCAGGCCAATTTCGCAATTGACTCAATGATGTTCGCAATCTGCTGCCCTGCCGAGCTACGACCGGTCGCCCGCATCGACTGAGAGAGCTTCTCCCGCTGCTCCGACTGGCAGAGCAGGGGAGGCAACAATCGTTGCCACTCACCGGAAGTCTCCACGGGGGTGGCTCGCTGCGTGGCCATC
>JAYSVZ010000778.1:0-3105 GCA_043718305.1 Planctomycetota bacterium
TCCAGCAGCCAGTAGGTAGTCAGTTAGCCTTGGCGGAACAGACTCGTTGCGAATTGACACTTTCATGCGGCAACCTCACGATGATGATCGATCGTGGAACCACTCTTTCCAATGAGTCCCCTGATGCTGCCTGCACCACTCGCGCGTCTCTTCCTGCCCGTGTTCTTGCTCAGTCTATGGGGGACTTCCGTCAGTGCCGCTCAGCGTCCGAATATCGTCTTCCTTTTCTCGGACGATCATGCCTATCAGGCGATCTCGGTCTACGGCGATGAGCGGAAGCTGCTCGAAACGCCGCACATCGATCGGATCGCGAAGCAGGGGATGCGGTTCGACCGCTGTCTCGTCACGAACTCGATCTGCGGGCCGAGTCGGGCATGCATCCTCACCGGGAAATACAGCCACCGCAACGGGTTCTACAACAATAGCAACAGCGTGTTCGACGGGGGGCAGGTGACGTTCCCCAAGCTCTTGCAAGGGGCCGGGTATCAGACCGCGATTATCGGGAAGTGGCACTTGAACAGTGACCCGACCGGGTTTGATGAGTGGCACATCCTGCCCGGCCAAGGGGTCTACTACAACCCGCCGATGATTCACAACGGGAAAAAGGTTAAGCACGAAGGGTACACGACCGACCTGATCACCGACTTCTCGTTGGAGTGGCTCAAGCAGCGTGATCCGAATAAGCCGTTCCTGCTGATGTGTCAGCACAAGGCTCCGCACCGCGAGTGGTCACCGGCGCTGCGGCACCTCGGGCACAACAAGGACCAGCCGTTCAAGGAGCCAGCGAACCTGTTCGATGACTTTGGCAACCGCGGTCTGGCGGTCCGGGACCAGGACATGACGATCGAGAAGACCTTTACCGAACTCGACGCCAAACTCAAAACGCCGCCACAGTTGAACGCCGAGCAGAAGAAGGCCTGGGATGCCTACTATGAGCCACGCAACAAAGAGTTTCGCGAGAGCAACCTGTCGGGCAGCGACTTGGTCCGCTGGCGGTATCAGCGCTACATGCACGACTACTTGGGCTGCATCAAGGCCGTTGATGAAGGGGTCGGGCGGGTGCTCGATTACCTGGATGAGGCGGGTCTCGCTGAAAACACCATCGTCGTCTACGCCTCCGACCAGGGGTTCTTTCTCGGTGAGCATGGGTGGTTCGATAAGCGCTGGATCTTCGAAGAATCGCTCCGCACGCCGCTGGTCGTGAAATGGCCCGGTGTCACGAAACCGGGGCAGGTCAGCAGCGAGATCGTCTCCAACGTCGATTTCGCCGAAACGTTCCTCGAAGCTGCGAATGTCACCGTCCCCGCCGACATGCAAGGCCACAGCTTCGTCCCCCTCCTCAAAGGACAGACCCCCGCCGACTGGCGAAAGAGCTTCTACTACCATTACTACGAATACCCGGTCCCGCATCGCGTTCGTCCGCACGATGGGGTCGTGACAGACCAATTCAAACTCGTCCGGATCTACAAACCCGAAGCTGAGTATTACGAGCTCTATGATCGGAAAGCCGATCCGGCGGAGATGAAGAGTTTCGCCAACGACCCGGCCTATGCGAAGACCGTTGAGACGCTCAAAGCGGAACTGGCCAAGCTGAAGACCGAACTCCAAGTCCCCGCCGAAACTCCGCGCGAAGCGTTTGGGAATCAGGCGCTCGATTCGAAGGAGTGATCTACCAAGTGCAACTCAGCATGGAGTGGTTCCGCTCGATCGTCACGCAAACTGAAACCCCCGGATGGATGGCCATCGGGGCGTTGCTCACGGCATTCATCGCGCTCGTGATGGTGAAGCCCGCCATGACGGTCTGTGGCGGTCAACCCGGACGTTGGCCGGTCACCATGGCGATCGTTGGTGCGATCCTTGGCGTCGGACTGGCCTATGCCATGCACGCCATGCATTGCCAGGAAGTCCCCGAAGTCCGCCCGTCGACCTTCACCCAGAACCTGCGGATTCCATTTCACTTAGTCTGTCTGGGGTTCTTGCTGGTGATCACAGCCACCGATCTCGCGACCCTCTACATCCCCGATTATGTTGTGTTCACGGGACTGGCGATCGCGGTAACGGCGGCCTGCCTCGTGGGCGATCTACAAATGGAACACGTGTGGGTCGACTGGAATGCCGAGATCCCACAAATCCGCGGCCCCAGCACGCCCGCCTGGCTGGAAACATATCCGCACCTCCACGGACTGGCCTGGAGTTTGAGCGGAGCCGTGGTCGGAGCCGGCTTAACATGGCTTGTGAAAGAGGTCGCCCAGCGCGTCCTCGGGAAGCCCTCCATGGGGGCCGGGGATGTGACCCTCATGGCCATGATCGGAGCCTTCCTCGGGTGGCAGCCGACCGTGGTGGCGTTCTTCCTCGCACCGTTGCTGGCGCTTGTGCTGGGGCCGCTGGCGCGGAGAGTTTCGAAGCACAATGCGGTTCCCTATGGCCCGTTCCTCGCAGCGGGGGCGGTCGTGGTGCTGTTCACTTGGAAGTGGATCTGGATGTTTGAATTCGATATTTCGATGAACTCAAACCCGGCTATCGATGACCGCATGACGCGATTCGCCGTCCGCCGACTCTTTGGCGACTGGGTGCTGCTAGTCAGCCTACTGGGAGTCGCCCTGGGTGGAACGGCACTTCTGATGGGGCTTTTGAGATGGTTCCGATCGGTCGAGGTGAAGCCGTAAGTGGCGTGCGGTCGGAAATATGTTCCCCGTAAGACGGCCTTTCCAGGCCGTCTCGATGCTCGCGTCAAACGTGGACGGCCTGGAAAGGCCGTCCTACCCGGTCAACATTCTCCGTCCGGTCGCCTAACTGGCGTGCGTCGGTGTTGCGAGCCCCTTCGTGCTTTCACAGAGATCGTTTGTCGATAGAATCAATGTACAGTGTGCGTCGTCTGCCGATCCATGCTGCCCGTTGCACAAGGCCCATTCCCCATGATCACGTCCGTCCGACTGGAAGGGTTCAAGAACTTCCGCGATGCCACGCTCCAGCTCGGCCCGCTGACGGTGATCGTGGGGACGAACGCGTCTGGGAAAAGCAACATTCGCGACGCGTTCCGGTTCCTGCACGGCATGGGACGCGGGTATTCGCTGGCGGAGATTATTGGGGAGAAGTACGTTGAAG
>JAYSVZ010000779.1:0-3099 GCA_043718305.1 Planctomycetota bacterium
GTGGCCAGGATGATGTTGAGGTCATCGGGGTTGACGGGCATGCGTTTGGTGTGAGGTGCGATCACGGGACGCTCGGTTGCGGGGGGAGATTCACCACGGGACACAGAGGCACGGAGAGGATACGGAAAAACAACGTTGGGTGGCAGGTCGCCGAGGTTCAGGGTTTGTTCAAGGAGTGGGAGCGGATCTGGTCGATGGGCGTCCAGTTCTTTCATCCTAAAGGCGTCCTCGGTTCCTTCCCAGCGGATGCGCGAAATAGGCCACTTTTGGGTAATTGGACAGGTGTATGCTTGTAAGGTGACTCGGTCGCGATAGATTACAGTGTAAACCGTTCGAAGTGATTGTTCGGCGAGGTGGGTGATGTTTGGGCATCTCGTTCCCTGTGGCGGTGGTCAAGCGGTCGCGCTGAGTAAGCCGCGGCTGGTACTCCGACTGAAGCGTGAAGCGGGGGCTTTTCCGACGGCGCCGGATGTGGACCTGCGATTCCTGGAGGGTTGGTGGCACATCCGCAAGATCGACTCCGGCTGCCTCCTCGAAGTCAACGGGAAGGCCAGTACCGCCTGTCGACTGAACCCGAATGATGTGCTGAACATCTCGGGTAAGTTTTACCGCATCACGTTCGAGGCCCCCGCCAGCGAGCCCGAAGCTTCGGTCGTCGCGGCACCCGTCGTGGCCACTGCCCCCACGGTGAATCCCAGCCCGCCGCCCGCGAAACCGGCCCGTGATCTCGAACTCGGGTTACTGGTTCCGTGTGGGGGCGGTCCGACGATCGTATTACGCAAACCGAACATCGTCATCGGTCGCAGTTCCGGTTGTGATGTCGTGCTGCCGTTTCCGTTTGTCTCTTCGCGACACTGCTCGCTGGAGTGGAGGCAGGGCTATTGGCAGATGACTGACCTCGAAAGCAAGAACGGGACCACCGTGGACGGGATGAACTATCACCAAAAGTGGGTGCTGCCCGGCAGCATTCTCGGAGTGATGGGGAAGCGGTTTCATGTCGACTATCATCCGCAGGGAGAACGGCCCTCTCTGGGGGATGACGATGAAGCGGTTCTCCCGACACGTTCGTTAATGAAGTTGTCGGGCTGCAGCGACCAGCGGCTGGACAAATTGCTGCGGTCGAAGCCCGAGGACGAGGCAGCTCGACCGCGCTACTCCTTGGACAACTGATTCCACCGGCAGCCCCACCTCCGGACGATCACGGCTCTGGAATCCCAAGTTCGTAAACCCACTGATGCTGCCTCTCGGAGAGTCATCTTGCCGCACATCCTCGTTGTCGATGACTCGCCGGTCGATCGCGTGCTGGCGGGCCGGGTGCTGCTGAAGGAGCGGGACATGACCGTGTCCTATGCCGTGGATGGGGCCGACGCCCTGCGCCAGATACGTCAACAGCTCCCCGACGCCGTGGTCAGTGATCTCCAGATGCCGGAACTGGACGGCTTGGAACTGGTGTCGGCCATCAAGCAGAGTTTCCCGTTGCTCCCCGTCATCTTGATGACTGCCCAAGGAAGCGAAGAGATCGCCGTCGAGGCACTCCGCTGCGGGGCCGCCAGCTATGTTCCCAAGGCGTCGCTGGCCAAACATCTGGGTGATGTGGTGTCGCGGATCGTGTCCTCCGCGACGGTCGACCGCAGCCAGTCCCGGCTGATGAATGCCCTCTCCGAATGCCATTGCCGATTTACCCTCCACAATGATTCGGGACTGATTGAGCCGTTGGTCAACCGTCTGCAGGAGATGCTGCGTTGCCTGCCGCTGGCCGATGAATCGGAGCGACTCCGGGTCGGGATCGCCGTCAAGCATGCCATCCTGAATGGACACTATCTGGGGAACCTGGAACTGCCCTCGGACACCGAGGATCTGTTCTCGACGGACGCGGTCAGTCTGGTGCAAGAGCACAGCCTCGACCCGCACTATGCCCAAAGACGGCTCGTCGTCGATGCCCGCTTGTCCCCCGAAGCCGCCGAGTTCCGCATCCTCCACGAGGGCCCCGGCCTCGACGGCACCCAGCTGTCCCTGTCCCACGATGTGACCCAGGCCTCGTCACACCTGATTCGAGGCTGGATTTTGATGCGGGCCATCATGGATGAGACACTGCTGTCCGCAGACGGTCGCACCCAGACCCTAATCAAGCGGGCGGTTTCTGAGCCGGAGTTTCTGTTGGAAGAGTAGTCTGTCGCTTTTATCTCTGAAAAAAGGTGCCACTACGCGGATCGTCGTGTCCGACACCGACAGCCCGCAAAAGTCCTCCAGCCGGGCACTCGAGATGTCGTACGACCAACTCGCTGCGGCCAGACAAATCAACCGCTGGGCCTGCGTCGAATAATGCCCATTTATTCCCAATCGCTCATCGAGCGGACAACCGCCGCCCCAACATTTCGGACACTCGAAGTACACCCGCGACAACCGCACTTCCCCCGCAGCCGTCGTGACCTTCCGCGCTCGACAGCCGCGATTCCGCTTCTTCAATCCGCATCCGCAGACCCGCGCCGGACTATCTTTTTTTTCGACCTCGCCCTTCTGCAAATGCAGCGAGACCTCGATCGTCCGCCGCATCAACTCCCGCCCCTGACGCAGCGCCAACGTCTCACACACACCCAACACCACCCCATCCGCCGCCGCATCACAAGCCAGATTCAACTCCCGAAAATTGAGCACCATTTGCTCCGCCAACAACCGCTCTTCCGCCGTCATCGCGTCCCAGTTCATCCCAGCCATCGCACGAACTCCCAGTGAGCTACGGCAGCCAAAATGACCACCGCTAAATAGCCACGCTAACGCAAACTACCCAACCGCGCAATGGAAGGTCACTACACCCCTCCCCTGGGGGCCTGTTGAAAAAGCCCCGTGGCACGGGCGTCCCGCCCGTGAATCCCTGGGAAATCGCATGGGCGAGACGCCCATGCCACTGACTTCAACAGCCCCTGGGAGAGGGGTTGGGGCCCCAGCCCTCTCCCGGGGGGAGGGGGAGCCGGGAATAGGCATCATTCCTGCCCGCGTGAAGAATAGATTCGATCCTCGGGGGATCCCCACCATCACGCCCCGAGTGATTCGCTTAGACTCTGTCGCATCTCCGAACCTTGGCGAACAATCGCGTGCGAA